>JANLSB010000305.1:0-4279 GCA_031362125.1 Lysobacterales bacterium
GGTTGGTGAGCACCCAGATGTAGGTGGAGATGCCGGTGTTGTAGAAGAGCTGGTCGGGCAGCGCCACGATCGCCTCCAGCCAATCGTTCTCGATGATCCACTGCCGGATGTTGCTCTCGCCGCTTCCGGCATCGCCCGTGAAGAGCGGGGAGCCGTTGAAGACGATGCCGATGCGGCTGCCACCCTCCTTGGGCTGTCGCATCTTGTCGATCATGTGCTGCAGGAACAGCAGCGCGCCATCGTTGATGCGCGGCGTGCCGGCGCCGAAGCGGCCGTTGTAGCCGAGGGTGTCTTTCTCGTGTTCGATGTACCGCTGCTGCTGTTTCCATTCCACGCCGAACGGCGGATTGGCCAGCATGTAATCGAACAGACGTTTGTCGCCCTGTTCGTCGCGCGCGTGGGCATCCTTGGTGAAGGTATCGCCTAAGGCGATATTGTCGGCATCTTCGCCTTTGATCAGCATGTCGGAGCGGCAGACCGCCCAGGCCTCGTCGTTCCAATCCTGCCCGTACAGCAGCGGATTGGCGTCCTTGTTCAAATCGCGGATGTATTGTTCGGCGACAGACAGCATGCCGCCGGTCCCGCAAGCTGGGTCGTAAATGGTTTTGACGACGTGGCTGCGGCGCAGATCCTTCTCCGGCGACAGCAGCACGTTGACCATCAACTTGATGACTTCGCGCGGGGTGAAGTGTTCGCCCGCCTCTTCGTTGGACTGTTCCGCGCCGATCCGGATCAGTTCCTCGAAGACATATCCCATCTGCATCGCGGCCTGATCCGACGGGATATTGGCGAACGACAGATCGAACTCGGCGAACTTCTGGATGACCTTGAACAGCAGGTTCTTCTCCGACATCTTCGCGATCTGCTGATCGAACGCGAAGCGCTCCATGATGGCGCGGATATTCGGCGAGAAACTGTTGATGTAGCTATTGAGATTGGGCGCGAGATTGCCTGGATCGTCGAGCAGCGAATTCAAACCCTGCCGCGACGGTGCGAACCCCAGTTTCGACAGGTTGTAGAACGGATAGCCGGTGACCTCCTTCATCTTGTTGCGGATGATGCTTTCCGGCTTCGCCTTGTACTGATTGAACGTGACCAGCGCCTGCTTCTTTGTGGAAGACAGCAGGCAATCGAAGCGCCGCAGCACGGTCAGCGGCAGGATGACTTTGCGGTATTCGTTGCGCTTGTACGGACCACGCAGGAGGTTGCAGATACTCCAGATGTCATTGGCGATCTGGCGGTGTGTGTCTTGGGTCATGCGGACTCTTCTTGTTGGTTCTGTTGGTTCTGTTGGTTCTGTTGGTTCTGTTGGTTCTGTTGGTTCTGTTGGTTCTGCTGGTTATGCCGGCCAATACATCCGCTTCAGCGGCACCAGCCGCTTGGTTTCGGTATCGGTCGCATCATAGTGTTCAACCAGCGCGCGGACGAGGTTGTCGAGTGTCCACAGCGTGAGCGGCACCGCGGCGCGGTCGGCTTCGTAGTGGGCATCGGCGGAGAAGCCGCCGGTGCTGACGTACAGGCCGCGGTCGTCTTTGTGCCGGCCGCCGAGGAAGCTGCGGATCTCCTGGCTGCCCATCTTGCCTTTGCGATGTTTGACTTCGACCACGATACGCGGGTTCTCGAAGCCGAAGCCGTCGGGCGAGGCGATGATGTCCCTGCCGCGATCCGCGCCTGCAGGCGACACCTGGGTCTTGTAGCCCATCGCACGCAGGATGCCGGCGACGAGTTCCTGCATGTCGCTCCAGTCGAGTGCGCTGATGATGTCCTTGATCCGCTCGAAGGCCTGCGATTCGACATCTTTCAACGGATCGGCGATCTCTTCGTCGACGATATGATCCTGCACGGGGCTGGGCGCGGGTTTGCCTGCGGCGGCGGCGAGCAATTCGCTGGTCGCTGTTTCCGGCACCAGAAACACGGTGAGCGTGGAGCCGAGGCTGTTCTTGGTCGGCTGGCTCAAGGCGTCGCGAACGACTTCGTTCGGCTTCCATACGATGGCGCGGGCCAGCGCCATGCCGTCGTCGGCCCATTCGGGTTTGTATTCCGACGCTGCCTTGACCTTGCCGATCATGTAGGTGCGATTGGCGGGCGAGTACGTCACCACTTGGTCGCCGACCGCGACTTCATTGATGAAGCGCCAGACTTGTGATGCACCCGAGATGGCGGTGCCAGGTTTCGCCAATGGGTCGGCTTTGCGGTAGAGCTCGATCAGTTGCTGGCGGGTCATCCCCGGTTTCGCCTTGGCGGCGAGTTCGGTCCAGCCGATGGCAACTGCGCTGCGTTCACGGAACAAGTCGTACAGCGTGCCGCCCTCGGCACGGACCATCCACATGCGTTCCATCGAAGCTCTCCCCTGTTGTTGGGGGATGGTACCGGAGCGGCGGTTTGGGGTGGTGGGGCTGTTGGATCGGACAGATTTGGGGTTGAGTTGAGCGAAGCGGCTCCTTTGAGGTTGGTCGCGACTTCCGTCGCTCCTACGAGGGCCAGGGCATCGCGGCTCGCGCCGCTCCTACAGGAGCAAGCGCTTGGCACTCCCTCAGAACCAGCAGCAGATCCCTCGCCTGCGGCTCGGGATGACAGCTGTGTGGCGTTGCGCGAACAGGGCCCCTCATCCAGCCCCGTAGCAAGTACGGGGCAGGCTCTTCGGCCACCTTCTCCCCGTGCGGGGCACGGGGAGAAGGAACAGCATGGATCCGCCTGGCCGCCGGTTTTTCGCGAGGGCCCTGGCTCACAACGGGTTTTTAAGGTCTGCCGGCTATGATCGCCCTGCCCGCATCGGGCTGCGTATCACGGGGGTTCGCATGCGACGCCTTGCCCTGCTGTTGTCCGCCGCGCTGTCGCTGCCCGCCGCAGCTGCCGAAGTGACGTCGGTCGAGACGCTCGACATCATCCGTTATGCGGGCGAGTGGCACGAAATCGCCCGGCTGCCGATGTTCTTCCAGCGCAAGTGCGTCGGCGACGTCACCGCGCAATACACCTTGCGCGACGACGGCCTGGTCGGGGTACGCAACAGTTGCCGCAATGAGGACGATGAGACCGATGTGGTCGATGGCGTGGCACGCCGCGACCCCGATCACGACGGACGACTGGAAGTGCGTTTCGCGCCGGACTGGTTGTCGTGGCTGCCCCTGACCTGGGCCGATTACTGGGTGATCGCCCTCGATCCCGACTATCAGTGGGCGATCGTCGGCGAGCCGGGGCGCGAGTACCTGTGGATCCTGTCGCGAACGCCGGACATGCCCCGGGCGCAGTTGGACGAACTCAAGACCCGGGCGACCGCGATGGGTTATGAGCTTGATGAGCTGATCGTCAGCGCACCGCTGCGTTGATCGCGAACCGGCAACGCCCGATGACCCTGCAACCGTTGGCCCATCACTGGAACGTACGGTTGCGCATGGCATCGCGCTAGTATTGCGGTCTGGAACTTGTCTGGAGCACGCGATGCGGCAACGGTGGCAGATGCGGTGGGAGACGCGGTGGGAGACACGATGGGGTACGCAATTGGGTACGGCGGTCATGGCCATGTGTCTTCTGGCATTGGCCGGCTGCGCTGGCGGCCCGGTACGCCGGGTATCGGAGCCCACCGCCAGCATCCAGCAGTTGACGGTCGGCGCAGACGGCCAGTGGTCGATCGAGCTGCGGCTGCAGAATTTCAGCAGTGTGCCGATGCGATTCGACCGGGTCGCTCTGACGCTGCGGGCCGGAACTGAAGTCGCTGGCGAATTGCAGGCATCCCCCGCGCTGACCGTTGGCCCGGAGTCGGTGGACATCGCCACCCTGAAGCTCATGCCAACCGCTGCGGCACGGATCGTCATCGCAGACGCGCTCGCCGACCGCCGCAGCATGAGTTACAGCATCGAAGGCACCGTCGACGCTGCTGCCGAAGACCACAAAACACGCGACTACAAGATCAAACGCAACAGCGCCCTCAGCCCTGTCCCGGGGCTGCCCGGCGTGATGCGCTGAACAGCCGGAATCCGGTATCGATGGTTCGCGTTGTGGAAATGCCGGCCGGTCAATGGATTCGACCGCAGGGCACAACCGACTTCCACGAATCCGCAGCCCGTTCTCCTATTCGAATCTCACCACTCATCAATCAGTAAACACCCAGACATGAACACCTACAAAGCCCCACTCGCCGATATCCGTTTCGCGCTGTTCGACGTGCTCGACAGCGAACGTACCTTCTCCAGACTCGGCCTTGAGGACGCCAACCGCGAACTTATCGATGCGGTATTGGAAGAATGCGCGCGCTTCACCGAAACCGTGCTCGCGCCGCTCA
>JANLSB010000638.1:0-2409 GCA_031362125.1 Lysobacterales bacterium
CGGGAAGGGCTCTGGGCCTGTGGTCACGGAGCGGTTCGGGGGCTGGGCTCAGGCATCACAATGGGGATGCCCCGGGAAATGCGCAAGAAGCGCAGGCCGAGCAGAACGGCCGCGACCGTGAGACCCGCGATCAGGCCTATCCACATCCCCAACGGCCCCTGGGCCGACAACCGACCCTCCACACCGAGACCCAGCAGCGCGCCCAGCGGCATGCCGATGCCCCAGTAGGCGAAGGCGGCGATCAGCATCGGCACACGGGTGTCCTTCAGTCCGCGCAGCGCGCCGACCGACAGCACCTGCACCCCGTCCGGAAACTGGAACGCCGCCGCCATCAGCAGCAGCGACGACGCCAGTGCGATCACCGCCGCATCGCCGGTGTAGAAAGCGGCAATGGTCTCGTTGCCCAGCAGCAGGGTCGTGCCGGTGATCAACTGCGTGATCAGCATCAGCGTGAAGCCGGCGAACGCGGCGCGGCGCAGGCCGTCGCGGTCCCCGCGTCCCACCGCGTGCCCGACCCGCACCGTCGTGGCCTCGGCCAGCGCCATCGGCACCATGAAGCACAGGCTGGCCACATTGATCGCGATCTGATGCGCGGCCGCCGGCACTTCGCCCAGTCGTCCGATCACCAGCGCGGTGGCGACGAACAGCCCGCCCTCCATCAGCCAGGTCAAGCCGATCGGCAGCCCCAGCGCCAGCAGGTTGCCGATCGGCAGCCACCGTGGCGGGTCGTAACGATCCAGCAGATGCAGGTCGCCGAAACGCCGGGTGCGGGCGAGATAAGCCGCCATCCCCAGCGCCTGCAACCACATCACCAGCGCAGATGCGAGCCCCAGCCCGCCTGCCCCCAGCGCCGGCAATCCGCCGAGCCCGAAGGTCAGAGCGTAGCCGGTGGGTACCAGCACCAGCAGCCCGCCGAAGCCCAGCAGCATGGTCGGAATGGTGAAGTGCAGACCATCGCACAGGTAGCGCATGCACAGGAACAGCGACAGGGCTGGCACGCCCCAGCGGATGCCGTGCACGAACGCGGTCGCGCCCGGGCGGATTTCGGGGGCGATGCCGAAGCTCTCCAAGGCGAGCGGAATCGCACTGAGGAAGAGGAGCATCCCCAACCCCATCGCCAGCGCCAGCCACAGCGCCTGGCGGAACAGCGGCCCGATCTCGTCGCGTCGTCCGGCGCCGTCCAGCTGCGAGACCGAGGCCGGCAGTGCGATCAATGTGCCCATCGGCATCAACAGAGGCAGCCAGAACAGCGCCGTCCCCACTGAGACCGCGGCAAGCGTGGCGGTGCCATGACGGCCCGCGATCAGCGTATCGACCAGCCCGATCAGCCCAGTCGAGACATGTCCGGCGATCAGCGGCGCGGCGAGGCGTGCGCTGGCGCGCAGCTCGTCGCCGAAACGCTGTCGCGGAGGAGGGGATGGGGTCATGCGTCTGCCGGAATGGGAAAAGCCGGCGAGGAGAGTCTGCGCGCGGGCTGCTATCTTAACGATGTCCGCCGCCGCGCCACGGGGAGCGCATGACCGTATCCGACAACCACGCCGCGCCCGCCGTCTGCGAAAACTGTGCCACTACGCTGCAAGGCGACTACTGCTACATCTGCGGCCAACGCGCGCACAGTCCATTGCATCATTTCGGGCACGCGGTCGAAGAGGTGTTGGAGTCGTTCTGGCATCTCGACGGCCGCATCTTCCGCACCATGCGCGACCTGTTCGTGCCCGGTCGGGTCGCCGCCGGGTATCTGGGCGGCCACCGTGTGCGCTACATCGCGCCGCTGCGGCTGTTCATCGTGCTGAGTCTGATCACTTTTTTCGTCGGCAAGCTGACCCTGCATATGGACCCCGGAGAAGCGATCCAGGTCGATACGGGGCCGGCCGAGAAGAGCGGCCTGATCATCGGCGACACCCGGATCGACGATAGCCGTTTCAAGGCCGCGGAAACCGTCGAGGACGTGCTGGCGATCCGTGCCAGGCTCCTGAGCCAGATCGCTGCGGAGAACGGGAAGTCCAAGACCGGCCCGGTGTTGTCAGCGGTGCTCGATTTCGCGAAGCGCAATATCGACGACAAAACGCGCGCACGTATGCTTGAGTTGGGCGCAACGCCGGAACAGCTGCGCAGCCTGGAGTCGCCGACCGATGCGTCCGTGCCGAAGCTGGCGAGCGCCGCCTCGGCGACGACACTGCGCCCGACTGCACCGCGCATTCCAGCGCCTCTTGAGATCGCGACAACCGGGGGCGGCGGTTTTCTCCAGAGCTGGTTCAAACACCGGCTCGAAAAGGTCAAGCAAAACGCCGAAGAAGTGCAGAAAAACCCGGACGAACTGCTCAAGCGGTTTCTCGGCGCCGTGCCGGGCGCGCTGTTTGTGCTGATCCCACTGTTCGCGCTGTGCCTCAAGCTGTTGTACATCCGCTC
>JANLSB010000353.1:0-10126 GCA_031362125.1 Lysobacterales bacterium
TCGAGGTCGTCGATCGTGCCCAGCGAAGGTTCGATCGTGTCGTAGTCGCGCACGGCGAAGCCGCCGTCGTTGTCGCCCGCCCGCGCGCGCAGGAATGGCAGCAGATGCAGATAGCGGATGCCGAGATCCTGCAGATACGGCACGCGTTCGGCGACGCCGCGGAGGGTGCCGGCGAAGCGATCGACATAGGCGCTGTAGCCCAGCAAGTCCTGGGCGAGAAACCAGCCTGGATCGCGTTCGCGCAGCTCGTCCAGCGCGCACAGCGCATCCGGTCGCGCGTTGGCGCAGGCGGCCATGCCGGCGAACAGGCGCTGCAGGGCAGCGTCGAAGCGCGGTGCGTCGCCGTAGAGCGCAGTCAAGGTGTCGACGAGCCGCGAGCCGTGCGCATCCCAGCGCACCAGCGTTTGCGTGTGTCGATGATGATGCGTCGCCTCCGCGAAGCGACGCCGGTGACGTTCGCCGTCCGCGATGGAGACGTGGGCGTTCATGTCGATTCGATCATGTCGATTCATGAGGCGATACGACGACGTGCGCCGGAGCGGGAGGGGCCGCCCCGACGCGCGCCGCCGCAGGCTCAGAACTCGTAACGCACGCTGAGCGAGGCCGTGCGGCCTGGGATGGAACGCGCACGGATGATGTTTTGCGTGCCGGAGACGATGCTGCCTTCTTCCGCTTCGGTGATGCCGAAGGTGTTGAAGAGATTGTTGACGTTCAGACCGACCACCCAACTGTCCGCGAAGCGGTAGTCCGCGAACAGATTCATCTGCGTATAGCCCGGCATCACCAGTTGGTTGTTGTCCTGCGCGTAGGCGTCGCCGGTACCGATGATGTTGGCGCCGAGCGTCCAGTTGGCGGCGGCATACCCGCCGGTCAGCTGATAGACCACATCGGCCTGACGACGCGGGGTATTGCCTTCGTTGACCGGTGAAATCTCATCTTTGCTGATTTCCGCGTCGGTCCAGGTCAGGCCGCCGTTGAGGAAGAACTCGTTGAAACGCAGCGAGGCTTCCAGCTCGATCCCGCGCGATTCGTAGACGCGGTCGAAGAAGCGCTGACTGGTCAGCTCGAAGTTCTGTTCCTCGGTCTTGGCCAGGAACGCGGTCGCGAACAGGCTGAAACCGTCGCGGCGCCATTTCAGGCCGGCTTCGTATTGATCGACCAGATCCACCGCATCCTGCGCGCGCACCGAACCATCGGGCTGGACCACGCCGAACAGCAGACGGTCGGCGTTGGCGCGGCCACCGCGGCTGATTCGCGCGAAGCCTGCGAGATCATCGTTGATCAGATAGTTCGCGCCTACCGAGTACGAGGTATAGCCCCAGTCGTAGTTGATCGGCGATGCAGTGGCGTTGTTGATCCGCGAGACGTTGCGCTCCGGTCCGGAGATGATGCCATCGCCGTCCACATCGACGTTCGTCGCCTGCACGCTGCCGGCATAGTTGCCGCTGGCGTCGTCGCTGTCGCGACGCACGCTGGCGTCGACATCGAGTTTGCCCAGCGAGAACGCCATCGACAGATACGGCGCGCCGACCTCGTATTTCGCGTTGTAGCTGCGCGTGCAGCAGTTGCCCCAGAACGGAACGCCGTAGGCATACAGGCCGTTGTCGGAGACATTGACATTGGTCGCGCTGATCACGTCGATCAGTGCGGAACGGCCGCCCCCGCGCAGTTCCTGCAGATACGAATTCCACACCCAGTCCATGTCGATGTTCTGGCGCGAGCGGTAGTAGCCGGCGCTGAGATCGAGATTGCCGCCGTCGCCCACGCCGAAACTGCGGGTGAGCTTGAGGTCGTTCGCGTAGTTGCCAAGATCGTTGAGCGTGGTATTGAACAGATGGGTGCGCACGACCGTACCGGTGTAGGCCTGACCGGCGTTCGGTCCGTTGCTGTAGCGCAATGTGGCGCCGGCGCCGCCGATGGTCGGCGCGACCGCTGCGGCCGTGCCGATCTCGGCCGGGAATTGGCCGACGAAGCGGCCGCTGGTGTCGGCATAGCGGAATTTCTCGTTGATTCTCCAGCCATCTCCGAAACGGAATTCGGCTTCGGCACCGATCACGGTGCTGTCCGGATGCATGCCATCGGCGATGTCGGTGCTGCGGCGGTTGTTGCTGCCGTCCAGGCCGATATCGGTGAGGAAATAGCGGCTTTGCAGCGTGTCTCTCGCGGGGTCGAAGCCTTGGATCGCGCCCAGATTGGGGCTGCCGTTGCTGCCGCTGGCGCGCGTGGGCACCGGCAGATAGCCGATCGCGCGGTCGTCGAGGCGCTTGAAGTAAAAGCGTACGAAGCCGTTCTCGAAGTCCCTGGTCAGATTGGCCTTGAGCTGGCCGCCTTTCTCGGCGGTGTAGCCGGCATCGCGCACGCCGTCGCCGCGGCGATAGAAGCCGGCAACATGGAAACGCCAGCCGTCGCCGAAGGGCATGCCGTAGCGGAAATCGACGCGGTTGCTGCCGTAGTCGAGGCCGGTGCTGAAACCGACCGCGCCACCCTGCGATTCGCCGGTGTTGCTGATGAAGTTGATCACGCCGCCTGGCGAGTTGCTGGCGAAGGTCGACGCCGAACCGCCGCGCACCGCCTCGATGCGGTCGATCGACCAGTCGCTGCGCAGGAAGATGTCGGCGTTGCCGAAGGCGATGTCGCCGAACTCCATGACCGGCAGACCGTCTTCCTGCAGTTGCAGGAATTTCGCGCCGCCGGACGCCACCGGCAGACCGCGCACGGCGATGTTGGCGTTGCCTTCGCCGCCGGTGGATTCGGAGCGGATACCGGGGATGTTGCGGAAGATTTCTGCAGTGGAGCGCGGCGCCGAGCGTTCGATGGTGTCGGCGTTGATGCTGCTTGTGGACACGCTGGTGCGGAGTTTGGATTTGCCGCCGGCGGTGGCGGTGATCACGATCTCATCGAGATCGCCGGGCGTGCTTTCGTCGTTCGTTGGCGTTTCAGCCGATTGCGCCGAGGCGAAAGCGGGCGTCAGCAGCAGGCATACGGCCCAAGACAGGGCATGAGGGCGCAGAGCGGTGGCGCGGCAATGGGTTGGCTGGTTCGGCTGGCGACGCATGACTGTGTTCCCTCCGGTGTGTCTGGTTGGGCGGCTGCCCGGTACGGCATTTGATAAACCACCGTGCAATCGATTGCAAGTTGCAGTGCAGCGATGTCCGTACCGTTTGTCGGAAGAAATGACCTGGTGACGAATATGCCGACGTTCAGACGTTCATCAAGAAAAAGTGCGTTAAATCGTTTTTTTGACTCTGCGCCACAGATTCCATCATTCGTTTTTCGTCATCACGAGGCCCATGATGGATGTTGCGATGCAGCATGTACAATCGATTGCATTAATGCACTATCGCTGCGTCGGCAGAGTATCGAGCCGGCGCCCGAAACCCACGGAGCTGTGCAATGGCTGACCTCAATGTGCATCTGGCCGGCCTCGATCTGGCCGTGATCGCGCTGTATGCGCTCGGCATCATCGCCCTGGGTCTGTACGTCTCGAAGCGGCAGGCATCGGCCGAGGATTATTTCCTCGCCTCGCGCTCGATGACCTGGCCGGTGATCGGGCTGGCGCTGCTGGCGTCGAACATTTCCTCGACCACGCTGATCGGGCTTGCCGGCGCGGCATACGGCAACGGCATTTCGGTCTACAACTACGAATGGATGGCGACCGTGGTGCTCGCCTTCTTCTGCGTGTTCTTCCTGCCGTTCCTGCTGCGCTCGCAGGTGTACACGCTGCCGGAATATCTGGAACGCCGCTACGACCGCCGTTCTCGCGTGTATTTCTCCGCGCTGACGATCTTCCTCAACATCGTCGTCGACACCGCCGGCACGCTGTATGGCGGCGCGATCATGCTGAAACTGATTCTTCCGCAGTGGCCGCTGTGGGAGATCGTCGCAGTGCTCGCGTTGTCGGCGGGCGTATACACCGTCGCCGGCGGTCTGCGCGCGGTGATCTACACAGAAACCGTGCAGGCGGTGATCCTGCTCGGCGCCTCGGTGTTCATCGCGTTCTTCGCGTTCGACAAGGCCGGCGGCTGGAACGCGGTGATGGCGGCGGTGGATCCGTCGAAGCTGTCGCTGATCCGTCCCATCGACGACCCCGGTGTGCCTTGGCTCGGGCTGGTGCTGGGCGTGCCGCTGCTGGGCTTCTATTTCTGGTGCACCAACCAGTTCATGGTCCAGCGCGTGCTGTCGGCGAAAGACGAGAATCACGGCCGCTGGGGCGCATTGTTCGCCGGCCTTCTGAAGCTGCCGGTGCTGTATGTGATGGTGTTGCCGGGCACGGCGGCCATTCTGCTGTATCCGCATCTGGACAAGCCCGATCTGGTGTATCCGACCCTGATCTTCGATCTGTTGCCGGCGGGTCTGGTGGGGATCGTGATTGCCGGTTTCTTCGCCGCGATCATGTCGTCGATCGCCAGTACCTTCAATTCCGCAGCGACGTTGGTCACCATGGATTTCGTGCGCACGCGTTTGCCGAACGCCGACAACGCGACGCTGGTGCGTGCGGGGCGCATCACCACCATCGTGTTCATGGTGCTGGCGGTGGCATGGGCACCGCAGATCGAGCGCTTCGAATCGCTGTGGCAATACCTGCAGGCGGTGCTGGCCTACGCGGTGCCGCCGGTGTGCGCATTGTTCCTGATCGGCCTGTTCTGGTGCGGTGCGAATGCGAAAGGCGCTTTCGCGTCGATCGTGGCCGGTCTGCTCGGCGGTGCCGCGCTGTTCTACGCGAACGTGATGGCACCCGAACCGCTGGGGCTGCATTTCCTGTATGTCGCGCCGATCCTGTTCGTGATCAGTGCGGTCGTACTGGTGGCAGTGAGTGCGGCCAGCGCGCCGCCGTCGATGGAACAGGTCGGCGCCCTGCTGTGGACGCCCGCGTTCTTCCGCGACGAAACCAGGCAACTTGCCGGTCTGCCGTGGTGGCAGAACTATCGCGTGCTGTCGGTGCTGTTGCTGCTGCTGACGGCGGCGATCGTGTGGAGTTTCCGCTGATCGCTCGAAAGGCAATCATAGGTTGCGCCCTGGCGCACCGATGCATCGAGTAAAACTCACCGACTACGCCGAACATCTGCCACATTCAAAAACGGTGCGCCAGGGCGCACCCTATGCGAATGTTTACGCCGACGCCCTGACGATCAGACTCGGCGCCAGCGTGGTCGACTCTGGCTGCTCGCCGCGGATCGCCGCGATGACGGTGTCGACGAGCTTGATCGCGCCCTGCGCCAGTTCCTGACGCACGGTCGTCAGCGGCGGATGCGCGTGTTCGGCGAGCAGAATGTCGTCGAAGCCGACGACAGAAACATCCTGCGGGACGCGACGGCCGGATTCGGACAATGCGCGTATCGCGCTGATCGCGATCACGTCGGAGGCCGCCATCACCCCATCGAAATCGGCGCCGCTGTCGATCAGCATGCGCACGCTGGCATAGGCGTCTTCACTACCGAAATGGCTGCGCACGTGTAGTTCGGAATGCGCTTTCAGCCCGGCGGCGCGCAGCGCATGGCGATAGCCTTCATGGCGATGGCCGACTTCCGGCAGGCGCTCGTCGCCCAGAAACGCAATGCGGCGGCGGCCATGGCGGATCAGGTGTTCGGTACCGATCTGGCCGCCGAGGCGGTTGTCGGTGCCGACCACCGGATATTTCTGCGCCGGCAACCGCGTGCCCCATGCGGTGAGGGGGATGCCGGCGCGTGCGGCTTCGTTGATCGAGCCGTGCTCGAAGCTCTGGCCGATCAGGATCACGCCGTCACTGCGGCCTGGCTGCTGCAGCCGGCGGACCCAGCCGTCCTGGTGCGCGGCCACCTTCGACAGCAGCATGTTGTAGCCACGGTCGCTGAGCGCATCGGCGAGGTGCGCGAGCATCATCATCATGAAAGGATCAACCAGATGCGGCTCGCGTTCGTGCACCAGCGGTACCGCCACCGTAATTACCCCGGTCTGGCGTGAACGCAGGCTGCTGGCGATCGGGTTGACCGCGTAGCCAGCCTCCTCGGCCAGGCGCTGGATGCGTTCGCGGGTGCTGGCGGCGATCAGCGGGCTGTCCTTGAGCGCGCGCGAGACGGTGGATTCGGACACGCCGGCAAGTTTGGCGATATCCGCCATCTGCAGATTGTTCGGTGGTTGCGAGGTGCGGCGGCGGGGTCCGGTCATACCCCTAGAGTCGGATGATCCGTGCTGCGGATCAAGCACGCCGTCGTCGGTCGGGTATCGGCAGACAATACCGCAGGCCGTCCGGAGCGCTACGGGCGGGCGGGCCGGTTGCAATTCATGACCGCATGGGGAAGGCTGCGGTGGTGTTCGCCCGAGGCATGCAAGCGGTGGCGGACGATGGGGGATGCCGCATGAGGGCGGCTGCTGATGGATGATTTCGCGGGAATCCTGATCTTGTTGGGCCTTGTGGTGCTGATGGTGCCCCTGCTGCTGGTGATGGCGTTGGTCAAGATCGGCAATGCCAAGCTGCGGATCGATGCCCTCGAACGCGACGTGCAGCGTCTGCAGACCCGGGTCCTGAGCGTCGAGTCCACGCGCGCCGCGCCTGCCGTGTCGAAACCGGCCGGGACGCAGGAAAGCGCAGAGCAAGTCGCACCACAACCACCGCCATCCCGGGCACAGCCTGCCGCCGCACCGCCGCCGCCCGCGCGCAGCGCGGAGGTCGAATCGATGAAGGAGGCGCCGATCACCGGCCGAGCCCGCTTCGATGTGCCGGCGTTCGATGCGCAGGAAGCCGCCAAGCCTGCAACCGCTTCCGGCCCGAACATGCCACCGCCGCTGCCGTCCCAGCGTGCAGCGCCGGTCGGTACCGCCGCTGCCGCGCCACCACCGCCGCGTCCACAGCGTCCGCCGCCTGCACCGCCGGCCGATCCTTTCGCGCCGATCATCGACGGCGTGCGCCGTTGGTTCACCGAGGGCAATGTGCCGGTGAAGATCGGCATGCTGGTGCTGCTGGCCGGTGTCGCTGCGCTGTTGAAATACGCCAGCGACCAGCGCTGGCTCGTCGTACCGATCGAGTTGCGCCTGGCCGCCATTGCCGCAGCCGCCATCGGCGGACTCGTGTTCGCATGGAAACAGCGGGAAACGCGGCGATCGTTTTCGCTGTCGCTGCAGGGCGGCGCGATCGGCATACTGATGCTGGTCACGTTCGCGGCCTTCAAGCTGTACCACCTGATGCCCGCGAGCGCTGCGTTCGGTATCACGGTTGCGCTGGTCGTCGGCATCGGTGTGCTTGCGGTGATGCAGAACGCGCTGGCACTGGCGGTGTTCGGCATACTCGCGGGCTTCCTCGCGCCGATCTGGCTATCCACCGGCAGCGGCAATCACGTCGCGCTCTTCAGCTATTACGCGGTGTTGAATCTCGGCATCTTCGGCATCGCCTGGAACCGCCCGTGGCGGTTGCTCAATCTGCTCGGCTTCGTGTTCACCTTCGGTATCGGCACGCTGTGGGGGGTGCTGCAATACAAGCCGGAGAAATTCGCCACCACCGAGCCCTTCCTGCTGCTGTTCTTCGCGCTGTATCTGCTGATTCCGATCTTCTACGCGCGCGGCCGCAGCGAGCGCGGCCACGACGGCAATGCACACGCGCTGGTCGACGGCACGTTGGTGTTCGGCACGCCGCTGGTCACGTTTGCCCTGCAGGCGGGTCTGTTGCACGGTGAGCGCATGCCGCTGGCGTTTTCGGCCCTGAGCGCCGCAGCGATCTACGCGCTGCTGGCGGCATTCCTGCGCGGGCGCGATCGCTTCGCTTCGCTGGTCGATACCTACGCCGTGCTCGCGGTCGGCTTCTCGACGCTGTCGGTGCCGTTGGCTTTGTCTGCTCGCGCGACCGCCAGCGTGTTCGCGCTGGAAGGCGCGGCGCTGGTGTGGCTGGGCGTGCGCCAGCACCATCGCTTGCCGCAGATCTCCGGTCTGCTGCTGCAGTTCGCCGCGGCCTTGGCTTTCGTGCTGGGCATCGGCGGGATCAGCAGCGGTTTCTCGCCGACCGGCACGATGGTGCACACGCCCATCGCAAACCCGGCGTTCATGGCGGCACTGCTGATCGCATTGGCCGGTTTCGCCACGGCATGGACCTACCGTCGCACGCTAGACAGCACGATGGTCGGACTGTTCACGCTGTGGGCGTTCGGCTGGTGGAGTTTTGCCGGGCTGAATGAAATCGTCGACTACGTGCCGCACGCGCACCGCATCGACGCGATGCTCGCTTTCATCATCTTCACCGGCTGGATTGCGGCGGAGCTGCGCCGTCGCTTCGATGACATGGCCGTGCTCGGCGGCATTGCCGCGTCCGCGCTGCTGCTGGGCGTGCCGTTTGCGATGGCGCAGTCGGCGGAGCACGCCTACCCGTTCCGCGAATGGGGTGCGGTGGTATGGGTGCTGTATGCGGCGCTCGGTTGGCGCGGGCTGATCTGCCTGCGCGACACCGGCACCGGTGTACGTCTGGCTGCGCATGGCGGCTGGTTCTGGTCGTGGGTGACCGCGCTGGCGCTGTCAGCGTTCCATCTGGTCGATCGCCCGGATACGAACATCACCGATGCCGCCACGTTGGCGGTGGCGCATCAGGCGATGGGCGACGGCTGGCGGATGCTGGCGCTGGGGCTGCCGGTCTTCGTGTTCGCCGCGCTGCTGCAGCTGCAGCCGTCGTCGCTGGCGCCGCCGTTGGCCCGCGGTTTCGAGGATTACCGCAGACCGTTGCTCGGTTCCGCGTGGATCGTGCTGGCGCTGTTCTGGCTGGTGTCGCTGTTCTTCCCGGGCGACAGCGCGCCGCTGCCGTGGGTGAGCCTGCTCAATCCGCTGGAGCTGCTGCAGGTGGCGGCGCTGGCGCTGTTGGCGCAGCGCGCTTGGTCCGGCCGCACTGCGCAAACGTCACGCGTCGGCGTGCCGATGTTCGCGCTGGCGACCTTCGTCTGGATCACCTTCGCCACGCTGCGCGCCACCCATCAATGGGGTCATGCGTTGTGGTCGCCGACAATGCTCGACGACAACATCGTGCAGACTGCGTTGACCGTGGTCTGGAGCGTCCTCGGCGTGCTCGGCTGGATCTTCGGCTCGAAGCGGGGCGACCGTCTGCTGTGGGGGGCGGGTGCGGTTTTGATGGGCGTGGTGTTGTTGAAACTGGTCCTGATCGATCGCAGTCATCTGGGCAACCTGTTCGGCATCGTTTCGTTCATCGCCTATGGTCTGTTGTGTACGGCAGTGGGCTATTTCGCCCCGGCACCGCCGCGGCGTGCGGCATCGGCGGAGGTTTCGGCATGAATCGCACATACAGAACCGTTTCGACGTCTGCGGTCGTATTCGCGGCCGCGCTGAGCGTTGCGTTCGCCGCCGCCGCTGCGCAACCCGAAGTGTCGACCGCGAGTGCCGATTACGCCTATCGCTGGCCGCTGAAGGCCGAGGGCCAGAACGCGGCATGGCAGTTCGAGCTGACGCCGGAGGTCTACGCGGCGCTGATCGATCCCGGGCTGGGCGATTTCGATGTCGTCAACACCGATGGTCAATCGGTGCCGGTGGCGCGGCTGACGGTCGATCCCGACGCGCAGCCCGGCGTGGCCCAGGTCGCGCTGCCGGTCTTCGCCCTGCCGCGCCGTGAGGATGCGGGCGGCGGTGACGATCTGTCGCTGCGGCTGGAGCGCGACATGGACGGCCGTCTGCGCATGCTCCAGGCCGATGTGGTTTCCGCCGCGCCGCAGACGCGGATCGACTACGTGATGGACGCGGACATCAGCCGCGATCCGAAGCGGCCGTCCAGCGTCGATCGTCTCGATCTGACCTGGCCCGAGGCCGGCGATGTGCGCGCGCGGTTCGCGGTGGAAGGCAGCGAAGATCTGGAGCAGTGGCAGATGCTGGTGGATGCCGCAGCGGTGGTGTCGCTTCGGCGCGCGGGTGCGGTGCTGCAGAGGCGGGATATCGCGCTGCCGACGACGTCGCTGCGTTACCTGCGCTTGCGTCAGCTTGATGGCGATCCGGTGCCCGGTCTGCAGGTCACCGCGCGGCGCACGCGCGCCGGTGTGTCGTCGCCGCAGTGGAAGCGACTGCGCGCCGATTTCGTCGACAGCGGTCGCGATGAGGTCGGCAAGGATTTCGTCTATCGCTATCGGCTGCCGGCGAAACTGCCGGTCGGCCGCATCGACGTGACGCTCGG
>JANLSB010000412.1:0-6780 GCA_031362125.1 Lysobacterales bacterium
CAGAACTGCCGGTCCTGCGTGGTCAGACCGAACGCCTTGTTCAAGCCCGCAATCTCGATCGGATCGCCCAGCTTCGTGCCGGTTCCGTGCGCTTCGATATAGCTGATATGCCGGGCATCGACCTTCGCTTCGGCGATCGCCTGGCTGATCGCGCTGGTCTGCGCCTGCGGATTCGGGACCGTATAGCCGTTGGTCCTGCCGCCGTGGCTCAATGCGCTGCCACGGATGATGCCGTAGATCTGATCGCCATCGCGCTGCGCATCCGAGAGGCGCTTGAGTACCACGGCACCGACACCCTCGCCCGGAATGTACCCATCGCCACCCTCGCCGAAACTCTGGCAATGGCCGTCGCTGGAAATGAACTGGCCGACACTCAGCAGCAGGTATTTCTGCGGGTGAATGCTGATATTCACGCCTCCGGCAATGGCCAGGCGGGTACGGCCGGACTTGAGGTCCTGGCAGGCCAGATGGATCGCGGTCAGCGACGACGAGCACATCGTGTCCAGGGTCATGCTCGGACCATGCAGATCCAGCGCGTACGACACCCGGTTGGCGATACTCGCAACATTTCCGGAAAAGCCCATCCTCAGCGCTTGCGCATCCGCATTGATGCCATAGAGCTGGTATTCGCTGTACATGACACCGACATACACGCCGACATCGCTCGACGCTTTGTCGGTTGCGCGCAGGGTCGCCCGGCTGTAGCCGGCGTCTTCGACCGCCATCCACGCATGCTGCAGGAACAACCGCTCCTGCGGATCGATGTATTTCGCCTCGCGCGGCGCGATATTGAAAAACTGCGGATCGAACTCGTCGACGCCCGCGATGAAGCCGCCCCAGCGGCTGTAGTGACGGCCGCTTTGGGTCCGGTCTTCGGTGAAATAGTCGCGCCAGTCCCAGCGCTCGGGCGGCACCTCGACAATACAGTCCTTGCCGTCGCGCAGATTGGTCCAGTACGTCGCGAGGTCCGGCGCTTCCGGATAACGGCCACTCAGACCCACGATCGCGATCGGTTCGGCAGCAAGTCCAGCGCCGTCGGTCTCCGGTGTGACTGTCGGCGACGGCCGGGCCGACGTCAAACGCAGCCGGAGCTGTGGCTTGTCGTCGACGTTACGCTCGACAGGCGGCGTTTTTTCCGCTGTTGCCGGGACAAGCGACTTCGCGAACAATCCGGTAAGCACAACCAGGTGTGACTCGATGAGATGCGCTGCCAGCTCGGCGATGCTGCGATACTCGAACAACAGCGTCTTCGACAGCGAACCGAACGTCTTCTCCAGTTCGTTCGTCAACCGCATCGCCAGAATCGAGTCGATTCCGTACTGCTCCAGCGGCGCACGCGGATCGATCCGGTGCGATGACAGCTTCAGCAGCGCCGAAAACTGACGGCGCAGCCAGTCCTGAGTCTTCTCCAGCAATACATCGTCATTGAATTGTTCGCCGGTAGCAGCCGCAGCGGCTTGCGGCATCAATACAGGCAGCGCAGGCAACAGGCCATCCAGAGTGCGCCTGAGCTTCGACAGCACCCCCTCCATCACCACGCTGCGGCCATACCCCTGCGACACGCTGCGATGAAACGCCTGCACACCATGCGCCGTCGACAACGGACGCATCCCCGTCGCCCGCACCAGCTCCGACTGCAACGCCACATCCAACTGCATCCCGCCCGACTGCCACAGCGACCAGTCGATCGATACCGTCCGGCCACCACGCTCGCCCGCACGCACACGGGCGTTGCGATACTCCGCAAACCCGTCCAGAAAACCGTTCGCCGCCGCATAGTCCGACTGACCCACATTCCCGAACGCACTCGCCACCGATGAGAACAGCGCAAAAAAATCCAGCGCCACATCCCGGCTCGCTTCATCCAGATGCCACGTCCCCGTCACCTTCGGCGCCAGCACCTCACCGAACTCCTCCACCGTCTTCTTCAGGATGAAGTTGTCCGCAATCATCCCCGCGCTGTGCACGATCCCGTGCAGACCGCCGTATTCGCGCACCACCTCCGCGACCAAGGCTTCTACCTGCGAACGCTCGCCAAGATCCACCGCCCGATACTCGACACGGCCGGCGCCCTGCGCCTGCAACGCATCCAGGCGCGCCTGCTTCTCTGCAGACAACCCGCCTCGGCCCGTCAGCACCACCCGTCCATGGCGTGTCTGTTCCAGAATCGACTGCGCGAACAGCGTCCCAAGACCACCCAGGCCGCCGGTGATCAGATACACACCGTGTTCCTTGAACCCCGGCTCGACCGTCGCTTCGGCCTGCGCCTGCCAATGCATGCCCATCGCCTGCGCGCCCGCGAAGCGGATCACCGTCTCCGATGCATGCGCCTGCGCCTGTTCCAACTGTTGCGCCAGCTCGTCCATCGTAACGCCCGGACGGCTCTGCACCACCTGACCACGGAACAGCGGATTCTCCAACGTCGCTGTCTTCAGCAGACCCGACAGACCCGCAAACACCGCATGCTCGCCATCATCGCCCACCACCACCTGCATCAACACCGCACCCGTGGCTTTGCTCGACAGCACCTGCTTGATCCGCTCGAAACACTGCAACGCATACGCCCCGTAGCGCTGCGCCAGATCCTGACCCTGCGATCCCGACAACACCGCGCATCGACTGCCCGGCAGTCGACGCTCCAACTGCGCCGCGTCCACGTCCGGCAGCTCGCAAACCAGCACATGACGCTCCGACCACGCCTTACCATCAGCCGCGTCCGCCACCGGCTGCCAATACGGCACCGCCATCAGCATCCCGCTCGCCGCCGCCTCCGCTGCCACGCCCACCGGCTCCAGCGCCCGCGCGGAAAATCCGCACATCTGCACGCAGACCACGCCCTGCTCGTCGCTCAGGTCGATATCGAACTTCGTCACCGCCTCATCGCCGCGAATCCCCGGCGCGTAGCGCACCCACACCCACATCGACGACGGGCATGGCCGCAGCACGCGCACCGTGTCCACCGCAAACGGCAGCCGCGCCCGGTCCGATGCCGTCATCAGACCGATGCAGGCCTGCAGCGCGCCGTCCAGTAGGCTCGGATGCAAACCATACCGGTCCGCACCCTCGCGCACGCAGCCCGGCAACTCCAGCCGCGCCAGCAGTTGACCCTCGCCCTGATGCACGCGCTGCACCGCCTGGTGCGCAGGACCGTAAAGCAGGCTCAGCGTCTCGAACCTCGCGTACACCACGCCCGATTCAAGCGTCCCGCGGGTCATCTGCGCAAGCAACTGCGCGATATCCAGATTCGACTGCGGCGCAAACTGCACATACTTCGCGCGTCCCTGGCAGTGTTCGTCCTGCCTGGCGCCCTCGCCGCTGACGATCGCATACTCGATCTCGCCGTCCGATGCACCCGACAGCGCGATATCGACCGTCGTCGCGCCGCGTACGATCAACGGCTGCGCCCAGACGCAGTTGCGCAATTCGAGCACCCCGACACGGGCCTCCGGCGGCACCGCCTGTTCCACCGCCGCACGCGCCATCTCCAGGTACGCCACCGCGGGCAGTACACACTGCTCCGCGCCACGCAGCATTACCCGGTGATCGGCAAGAAAGGGCTCCTCGCCCGTCAGCGTCGACCGGTACGCCTGACGGCTCAGATCCGATACGTTCTCGTGAAGCAGAGGATGCAGCGTCGGCCTCGTCCCGCTGATGGCAGGGACGCGCGCGGAAAACTGCTTGATCAGATCGAAGGCGTCGGACTTCGAGAGACGCTTGCTCTTGAGTTCAGACACCACATACTCGACAAAACTGGTCATATCTGAAACTTCCTATGCTGCGCCATCGACACGTCACACCGATCTCGCGGCGCGGTACCACTTGCAAGGGCCATGTGATTGGCCAACTTCACGGCGCTCACACCCACTGCCTCAACAGGGCGACTGCCTGCTCTTGCTCAAGCCGGTCGCTGTCGACCTGAGCGAGGATATCTTCGATCCATTCAAGGCTGCCTGCCTCATCGAACGGACGCCGGATCTCGTGATCCACAGGTTGCTTACTGATCCAATAACGTTCGTTCGCGAACGGATAGGACGGCAGGCTGATGCGTCTTGGCTCTCCGGCACGGTGCAACCGCTCCCACCCGATCCCGGCACCTTGCGTCCACGCGCCGGCCAGCTCAGGCAAATTGCCCTGTCCGAGCCATACGGAGATCGCTTCTTCGGCATCATCGTTGTCTTCGGCATAGCCCGCGCTGCCGCGATAAAGACGCTGCAAATCGCTTGTTCCGTTCAGCCAGGACTGCAATTGACGCGCGAGCTCTTGGGCCGAATCCGCGATGACACAGAGGCGCTCTTCCATGGGGTCTCGACCGATCTGCAGGGTGTACGCGATATCGCGGATGTCAGGCGCACTCTGCTGCTCGATAAAGGCCAGGAGATCGCCGATCTTCTGCCGCAGCTGTGCTTCCGTCCGCGCCGAAAGAGGCACCAGGCACTCCGTCTTCGGGCCTCTGGCAGGCGGGGTTTTCGAAGCCGTCGGCGCAACATGTTCTTCGATGACGATGTGCGCGTTCGTTCCGCTGTAACCGAACGAATTCACGCAGGCTCGGCGTGGGGCACCATCGACCGCATCCCACCGTCTGGCGTCGTGATTGACATAGAACGGCGAGTTGGCGAAATCGAAGTGCGCGTTCTCCCTGGTGACATGCAGGGTCGGCGCCAACGTCCGGTGCCGCATCGACAGCAGGACTTTCTGCACGCCAGCGACGCCGGCCGCCGACGATGTGTGGCCGATATTGCTTTTGACCGATGCCAGCGCACAGAAGCGTCGCTTGTCGGTTTTCTCCTTGAAGACGGTCGCAAGCGCTTCCAGCTCGATCGGATCGCCCAGTTTCGTCCCGGTGCCATGGGCTTCGACGTAAGTGATCGTGGCCGGATCGATCCCGTACCGAGCATGGACACCGCGTTCGAGCTCGATCTGACTGACGATACTCGGCGCCGTGATGCCATTGGTCCGGCCGTCCTGATTCGTTCCCGACCCGATGATGACGCCATGAATGAAATCGTTGTCCGCTTCGGCGTCCTTGAGCCGCTTCAACACCAGTGCGCCGACACCATCGCCCATGACGATACCGTCCGCAGCATCGTCGAACGCTTTGCACTGGCCATTCTGGGACAACATGCCGGCCTGGCTCATCGCAAGATAGGACTCCGGTGCGAGCCACAGGCTCACCCCACCGGAAAGCGCCATGTCCACTTCGCCGCTGCGCAGCGCCTGACACGCCAGGTGCAGCGAAACGAGCGACGACGAGCATGCGGTATCCACCGAGATCGCCGGCCCCTTCAGGTTGAGGTAATAGGCGATCCTCGCTGCGGCGATCGAATAGCTGTTGCCCGTGATCGGCGCCGCCATCACACCGCTCTGCGACAGCAACAGGCTGTACTCATTCGTCGAAATTCCGAGATACACGCCGCAACGGCGATTGCTCAGCGAACGGCTCGAATAACCCGCATCCTCGAACGCCCGGAAACTCTCCTGCAGGAACAGGCGATGCTGCGGGTCCATGTATTCGGCTTCTTCCGGTGAAATACGGAAGAACAGCGGGTCGAAGCAATCGATATTGTCCATCGCGCCGAGCCATTTCGACGCCATCTTGTTCTTCTTTTTCGGATCGGCATCGTAGTATCGATCGATGCTCCAGCGCGTTGCCGGCACCTCGACGATGGAGTTCCTGCCCTGCGACAGGTTGCGCCAGAATTGATCGAGATTGTCCGCCTGCGGATAGCGACCGGACATGCCGATGATGGCGATCCTGTCGTCCGCTTCGTCTCGCGCGTGCGCTATCGCTGGTATCGCGCGAGGCTGATTCGGGACGGGCCTCGACCGGATCGGCTGTGCGAACGACCGCGGCTCGACGGATATTTCGACGGGTCTTTCAGAAACGACAGGCGCGTCCGGAATCTGCGATTGCAGGAATGCCGCAAGCTCGTGGATCGTCGGATAGCTGTAGAGCGTCGTCGCTTCGAAGGACGTGCCGAACTCTTCGTTGATCCGTCGCATCCAGGTCACACCGCTGATCGAATCAAGACCCAGATCCACGAACTGGACGTCATCGTCGATCGGCCGCCCCTGCATGTGCAGTTCCGCATCCAGCGATGCCCTCAATCGCAGCTTGATCGTTTTCAACGACTCGGCACGCGATGACGGAGGGGAAGCGATATTCCTCTCGCTCGGGACAGAACTTGCGGCATCGGCACGTTCGACCGACAGCTCTCGCTGACGCGTCATACGCGATTTCAACGGAGCATGTCGCGATGCCGGCATGGATACCGGATGCATCACGTCTACAACCTGTCCGACAGGCCCGGGAGTGGCCGTCAGCACGACTCCCGGCTGCGAGTGGATGAATGCGCTCAGCTCACGGATGGTTGGATAGCTGTAAAGCGTTGTCGCTTCGAAGGACGTGCCGAAATCCTCGTTGATCCGGCGCATCCAGGTCACGCCGCTGATCGAATCGAGGCCAAGCTCGACGAACTGGGCATCCTCGTCGATCATGCGGCCCTGCAAATGCAGCTCCGCTTCAAGCGATTCCTTCAACTTTCGTCTGACCGATTTCAATGTGCCCGCAGGTTCGGTCTGGACAGCGGCGACAACCGCCGACGGGACGACTGCAGGCGGCATCGGCTCGCGCGCCTGGGACCGCTGGAACCGGCCTTCGATCAACGCAAGCGTATCCGAACGCCCCACGAACGTCGCATCGTGCATCGCCAGCTCGCGCGCGTACGTGTCTTCCACCTCCGCGCGCAGTGCACTCACCCACTGACGCTTCAGACCGATCAA
>JANLSB010000651.1:0-2109 GCA_031362125.1 Lysobacterales bacterium
TCGCCGCCGCGCTCGATGGTGGCGGCTCGGACAACATCACCGTGGTGCTGGTTCGCCGTCAATGATGGCCATTGCCGACGACGTCAGCCCTTGCATCGCGGCAGAGCCTGCTTCAACCCATCGCCCTTGACCTCGCAGACCCAGTCGACCGTGCCCGCAGCGGTGTTCGCAGTGGGGCGCAAGACGATCGTGCTGCCTGCAGGGAAACGTTCGTCCAGCTTCACCGTCACCACGCCATTTGCTCCTAGCGTGATTTCGCGCACGGCGCCGCCGCGCATTTCGGTTGGCGCCGGCAGTCCGGCCTCGTCGGCATCGCGCGGCCAGCCGCCATTGGTCTGGTAGTACTCGGTCAGCGCGACCCGGAACATGGTCGCCCGGCTGGCCGCCTCCACGGCCAAGCCACGCCGGTCCATGTCTTTGGCCTGCGCATCCATCGTATCGCGGGCCCCCTGCACGCTGCGCTGCACCGAGGCCTCGACCTCGGCTGCAACCTGCTGCGCCTGGGCGCGCGCCTGTGTCAGATCGACCTGCGCGTCCGCCGGCGTCTGCACTTTTGCGGCGGCCTCGGCATTCACCGCGGCGGCCTCACGCGGCTGGACGATGAACCGGTCGTAGCCCAGCAATGCCAGGAAACCGCCGACGAGGACGGCGATCAGGGTGATGACGAATTGTTTCATGCGGCACCCGGAGAAAAATCAGGCTCTACTGTAGCCCGGAGTCGATCGTCGGGGCGATGTCATGATCGGCACACAAACGCTCGGCAATCGAATCGGCGCTGCTCATCGGCGCTGCTCACACCCGCGAATAATCCCAGGACACCATCCTGCCGTCGCGGTATGGCATCACCCCATGGAAGCCGCGCGGGTCGTCGTCGAACACCAGCGGCAGGAATCGGCGGTCGCCGTCCCACAGCGGCAGGTCGAGAATGCGATCCACCGGGACCCATTCCAGCGTGCCTTCGGCATTCGTCTCATGCGGATTGCCGCTGTAAGCGGTGATCAGAAACACGAAGCCGAGCCAGTCTTCGCCCCGCTTGCCGAAACCGGGCCAGCTGATCGTGCCGCGCAGGACGAGTTCGTCGCAATGGATACCCGCCTCTTCATGGATTTCGCGACGCATCCCCGCAACCACGTCCTCATCGGCTTCGAGCTTGCCGCCGAGGCCGTTGTACTTGCCCAGATGCTGGTCGTCAGGCCGCGCATTGCGATGGATCAGCAGCACCTGCTTGCCATCCGGCGACAGCACGTAGCCGAGGGTAGCCACGATCGGGGTGTAGGGCATGCGGGGCTTCCTGTAGGAACAGCGATTATAGGGTGCGCATCGGCGCACCGGCTGTTCGCGATGATCTCAAACGCGGCGCGCGATACGCGCACGCTATGCAAATCACCACAGACTTCACGCCGTCCGCGCCGTCAAAAGCCTACGCAGCATCGATTTCAGCGCCAGGGCCTTGACCGGCTTGGGCAATAGACCGAGACCATGATCCAACGCGACACGACGCACCTCACCGCTGTCGTCGGCACTGAGGATCAACGTCGGATGCGCGCCGAAGCGTTCGGCGAGCCGTGCCTGCAGCGCCACGCCGGTGTCGCCATCGTCTAGGTGGTAATCGAACAACCACAGCGCATGATCCGTGCCCACCGCAAGCAAAGCCTGCGCATCGTCGCCGTTGACGACGGCATCGACGCTGCAATGCCAGTTTTCGAGCACCGCACGCAGCGCCGCCAGCGCGTTGGAATCGTTGTCGACAATCAACACGCGCAACCCTTCGAGACCGGCGGATGCAGCGGGCGTCGTGTCCAGCTGCGAGGGCACGATCGACGCAAGCGTTAGCGAAAATACCGTTCCATTTGGATGCGTGTTTGCGCGGCTGCGCAACTGCAGCGGCGCGTCGAGCAGACGCGCGATACGGTCGGCGATCGCCAGGCCAAGGCCCAGCCCCTGCCCCGCAGCGCCTTCGCCGCGTCGGAATTCCTCGAAGATCGCGACCTGCTGCGATTCCGCAATGCCCGGGCCGGTGTCGTGCACTTCGATCCGCAGCGCGCCGCCGACGCGGCGCACGCCCAGCAGCACGCCGCCGTGCTGGGTATAACGCACGGCATTGGCGAG
>JANLSB010000480.1:0-2521 GCA_031362125.1 Lysobacterales bacterium
GCTCTGGGTGGCCGACAGCGGCAACGACCAGCTGCGCACCCTGCGTCTGGGCGGCGGTGAACTGAGCACGATCAGCCTGCCGCAGCGGCTGCATGGGCCCGCCGGTCTTGCCGTGGCCAACGGCATCATCTGGATCGCCGATACCGACGCGCACGCCGTGCTGCGATTCGATCCGGCCGATGGCACGCTTCGCCAGATACCCATTGGCGAATGACCGCCCGTACGACTCGACGGCCGACGATGCATTCGACGGCCGTGCCTACGCCCGTGATTTGACCGCAGCGCCCGGCGTTTACCGGATGTACGCCGCCGACGGCAGCCTGCTGTACGTGGGCAAGGCCGCCGCTCTGAAGAAGCGCGTCGCCAGCTATTTCACCAAAGCCCTGCCGACCCGCACCGCGTCGATGGTCGCGCAGATCGCGCGGATGGACGTGACCGTCACCCGCACGCCGACCGAAGCGCTGCTGCTGGAAAACCAACTGATCAAATCGCTGCATCCGCGCTACAACGTGCTGCTGCGCGACGACAAGAGTTATCCCTACGTGGTGCTGACCCGGGAGGCGTGGCCGCGGATCGCGTTTCACCGCGGCGCGCGTTCCCTGCCCGGTCGCTATTTCGGACCGTATCCCAGCGTGCTCGCGGTGCGCGACACCCTGAACCTGATGCAGAAGATCTTTCGCCTGCGCAGCTGCGAGGACAGCGTGTTCCGCAACCGCTCGCGGCCGTGTCTGCAGTATCAGATCGGTCGTTGCAGCGCGCCTTGCGTGGGTCTGGTGCAGGCCCGCGATTACGCCGATGCTGTGCGTCAGGCGACGATGTTGCTCGACGGTCGCAGCGATGACCTCACGACCGAGTTGACCACGGCGATGGAGACGGCCAGCGAACGTCTCGATTTTGAAGAAGCGGCGCGCCTGCGCGATCTGGTCGCATCGATCCGCAAGCTGCAGTCGCGGCAGTACGTCGACGGCAACGCCGCCGATCTCGATGTGCTCGCCTGCGCGATGCGCGGTGCGCAGGCGTGTGTGCTGATGCTGATGTTCCGCGATGGCCGCAATCTCGGCACCCGCAGTTTTTTTCCGAAGACCAACGGCGAAGAAAGCGCGGAGGAAGTGCTGGGAGCATTCGTGTCGCAGTACTACGCCGAACAGACACCGCCGCGCGAAATTGTGCTGGATTGCGACATCCCCGAACGCGAGTTGATCGAAGAGGCGCTGGGCGCGGCGGCCGGCCGCAAAGTGCTGGTCAAGACCAGCGTCCGCGGCGAACGCGCCGGGTACCTCGACCTGGTACGCCGCAATGCCGAACAGACGCTTGCCGCCGAGATCGGCAGCAACGCGGCCCAACGTGCGCGCGCCGAAGCGCTGCGCGAACTGCTTGGTCTGGACGAAGTGCCGCAGCGGATCGAATGTTTCGACATCAGCCATACCATGGGCGAGGCGACGGTCGCCTCCTGCGTGGTGTTCGATGCTGGCGGTCCGGTCCGCAGCCAGTACCGCCGCTACAACATCGATGGGATCGAACCGGGCGACGACTACGCGGCGATGCGTCAGGCTTTGGAGCGCCGGTTCAGGAAGGCGGCCGAAGCCCAGGCCGAATCTGCGGTTGAGCCCGATACCCGCGACGAAGCTCATGCCGCTGCGCCTGTCCGTGCGGTTGTGCCGGACCTGCTGCTGATCGACGGCGGCGCCGGACAGGTCGCCCAGGCGCATGCGGTACTGGCCGATTTCGGGGTCGTCGATGTCCATGTCGTTGGTGTCGCCAAAGGAGAGGCCCGCCGGCCTGGGGACGAGACCCTGCTGCTGCCGGACGGTCGCGAACTGCGGCCCGGAGCTGGCTCACTTGGCCTGCAACTCATTCAGCAGGTCCGCGACGAAGCGCACAGGTTCGCAATCACGGGGCATCGGGGGCGGCGACAGAAAGCTCGAAACGTGAGCCGGTTGGAGGATATTCCGGGCATCGGGCCACGCCGACGCGCTAATCTGTTGCGACATTTCGGAGGGTTGGGTGGCCTGAAGGCGGCGGGGATCGAAGAGATCGCCCGTGTCGAGGGTATCAACACCGCGCTGGCCGAGCGCATCTACGCGACCCTCCACAGCATCGAATCACAAGGATCCCCATGAAGTTGACGGTACCGACCATGCTGACACTTGCGCGGATAGTGATGATCCCGGTGCTGGTGCTGGTTTTCTATCTGCCCTACAAATGGAGCAATTTCGCCTCGGCCGCCGTGTTCGCGCTGGCTGCCATCACCGATTGGCTCGATGGCTGGATCGCCCGCCGCTATGATCTGCATTCGGCCTTCGGCGCATTTCTCGACCCTGTCGCCGACAAGCTCATGGTCGCGGTGGCGCTCTTTCTCATTGTCCAAGGCCACCCGACACCATGGATGGCGCTCTGGGCAGGCGTGATCGTGGGCCGTGAGATTGCTGTGTCTGCCCTGCGCGAATGGATGGCTGAGATCGGTCAACGCGCCACCGTGAAAGTCGCACTGATCGGCAAGATCAAGACCATCGCGCAGATG
>JANLSB010000486.1:0-1760 GCA_031362125.1 Lysobacterales bacterium
CGCCTTTCCAGATATCTTTCCAAGCGTCGGGCACTCGCACGCGGACGACGCGTCCGCATGCGCGAAGGCCTATTGCACCGGCGCACTGCGCGGAAATACCGCCGGCAGTGCGATCGTTTTCTGCGTCTGCGTCTTCGGGTCGATGCCGGTCAGCTGCCATGTCATGAACACGCGCGTCTCACTGCGCGCCGGCTTGCCGTCCTCGCCCGCGACCTGACTCTGCACCGGCACGCTGAAGCCGAGCAGGATCTGGTCGGGTTCTCTGGTCCGGATAGTCGGTAAGCGATGGGCGTCGATGAAGCGCAGCAGCGCCCATGAACTTTCGACGCTGAACGTTGCGGTCGCATCCTGGGTAGCGAGGTCCGGCTGGGCCAGATCGGCCTGCGGACGCCATTCCGAACGCGCCGCCCAGCGCAGATGCAGCGCAAGCGGATCGCCGGTCAGCCATTGCAACGGCTTGAGGCCGTTCGGGAATACCGATTCGCCGTCCTGTACGGCCAGGCGCCACGTCAGCAGTTGATCGCCGCCGATCGATCTGGCCGGTTCGGCCGGGAAGGCAGCGCTCAGCCCCATCGCTTCCATCTGCCCGGGCGCAGCGACATTGCCGATGAAGAACGCGGCCATATCGTCCAGCTGCGCGACGAATGTCTTTGCCTCGCGCCAGCGATTGCCGTCCATCGCGCTCAACGCAGCCGCAAGTCGCTCGCGCTGTTCGGCATAGTCCAGGAAGAATGCCCGCACCGCAGCAGGATTGGCATCGCGCGCGCCGGTTTCGCCGAAAGGATAGCGTCCCGCCAGATCGCGATTGAAGCGCGTCGCAAGCGCGTCGTAGACCGCCTCGGCCTGCGCCTGACGCTGGTCGGTGCAGCGCAGCTGTACCTGACGCTCCAGCTTGCGACGCCGATCGGAAAACAGGTCGTTGCCGTACTCGGGCGATGTGTACGCCGCGAGTACGCTGGCGCAGTTGCCGTAGGTCATGCCGCTCAGCTGGCTGATGAAATACGCATCGAGATTGGCGACCTGCCCCGCGGGCTCCTTGCCTTTGGTATAGCGATCGATCTCGTCGCGCGTGTTGCGCCAGAACGCCGCGGTCTGCGGCGTGTCGCGCCAGGCATCGTCCACCCCAGGCGTGTCGCTGAGCAGCGTCAGGAACGGGTCGGCGTACCCCGCCAACACCTGTGCGCGCGCCACCTGGCGGGCGAGGAAGTCCTTGGTCACCGGCACACCGCCCAGCGTGAACATCGCGTCCGTGCCCACCGCGACGGGGGGCGCATACAGGCGGCTGCCGTCGGCGAGCGCATCCACACCGCCGAGATTGTCCGCCGCGAAACCGCGAGCGCACTGGCGCACCTCGGTGCCGCCATCGGAGAAGCCGTAGGAAGCGTAGGCATTGAGCACCGTTCTCAGCCCATCGATGCCCTGCTCCAGCTCGCCGCCGACCTGGGTCAATTGCGCGTCGGTGCGGTTCGCGGCTTCCAGGTTCGCCTGCGAATCGTTCGGCACCCGCTGGGCGCGCCGCAGCGTATCGTCCAAAGCGCGCGCAAGCGATTCGCGGGCCAGGCTGTCGTACAGCGGACGCCCGCCATTCGCCAGCGGCGGCAGCTTCCGCGATGTCGCAAAGGCTTCGTATTGGCTGAGATAACCCGCCGCTTCCGCGATTTCGTTGGCGCGCCAATCCGCTGCGGCGCCGACGCAGACGAAGGGTCGGGTCGAGTTGAGCTGCATGAAGGGCAACTCCACCAGCGCCGGCAATCCGGACA
>JANLSB010000488.1:0-4627 GCA_031362125.1 Lysobacterales bacterium
GTCGCGCCGGCCTGCTCCGCGGCCAGCGCCAGCGGTACGAAGCTCAGTCCCGCGAACAGCAGCCCGTAAGAGGATTTCACCGCTTTCGAAGGATCCAGCCCGCGACGGTCCAGCCACGCCCACAGCACCGAGAACAGTGGCGCCAACAGCACGATGAACATCGCACCCAGGTAGGTCAGCGAGCCTGCGGTCTGCGGCAGCGCCAGCGCGTCGCGCAGCAGGAATACCAGCATCAGTACGACCGCGCTGCCGAACAGCCACTTCGGTGCGGGCGAGGCCGCATTCCTATCCGAGAGCGTTGCCGAGACCACGAACGCCAGCGGCGCCAGCAGCAGTGAGACGATGGACAAAGGTGCGCTCACCAGGAAGGCGCGGAGATCGCTGAAGAACCCACCGCTCCAGTCCGGCTGGGTCTGCGCCGCCACCAGCGACGGGATGATGTCCTTGGTCAGCATGCGGTCGGTGAAGGTCACCCACGAGCCGTAGGTCTGCTCGTACAGGGTATAGAACACCAGTGCCGCGAAAATCAGCGCCATCATCGCGCCCATCCGATGCGCTTCCACGCGCGAGCAGTGCCGGGTGACGAAGGCGATGTACCAGAACCCCACCAGCAGGAACACCGCCGACATCAGTACCAGCGCCAGGGTCGATTCCTCGATGAAGAAGTCGAGAATGCCGAACTGCGCCGACAGCGCGATCACGCCCGCGCCCAGCAGCGCGAACGCCGCCATCGACGGCGCATAGGACAGCACGGCCTTCGACGCAGCGTCGTCGCGGCGTACCGCATGCCACATCGACCAGACGATGCCTGCCAGGATCAGGACCACGATCGAGAAGGTCCAGCGCACCACATCGGGGCTCAGTCTGATGCGGGTCACGGCGTACATCAGCATTGCGACCGCGAAGACGGCGACGATCGCAGCCAGGTAGATCCTCCACTCGCGACCGCGAGTCAGCGGTACCGGCGGCTCACCGATACCGCGCAGGTAGCGGCGGCCCCAGACGAACTGCAGCAGCCCGAACACCATGCCGATGCCTGCGGCGCCGAAGCCCCAACTCCAGCCGAAGGTCTGCCCAAGATAGGCGCAGACGATCGATGCGAAGAGTGCGCCTAGGTTGATGCCGGCCACGAACAGCGAGAAGCCGGAATCGCGGCGCGGATCGCCTTCAGGGTAAAGGCGGCCGACGATGGTTGATACGTTCGGCTTCAGGAAGCCGACGCCCATGATGATCAGGGCGAGCGACAGGTGGAACACACGCAGTGCATCGTCGTCGCGGACGATCACGCCATTCACCATGGTGGCGGCATCGCCTTCTACGGTCATGCCCAGATGCCCCAGCACCAGCAGTATGCCGCCGAAGATCACCGCCTTGCGCATGCCCAGGTAGCGGTCGGCGAGCATGCCCCCGAACACCGGCACGCAATAGACCAACCCGCCGTAGGCCCCGAGCAGGTCGAGGCCGGATTTGTCGCCGAACTTGTGATGCTGCAGTAGATACAGCAGTAGCAGCGCCTTCATGCCGTAGAACGAGAACCGCTCCCACATCTCGGTGAAGAAGCAGACGTAGACCCCTTTCGGGTGTCCGAACAGCTCGTCGCTGGAGAGCACGGCGGATGCGACGACTGCGGACAAGATGGACTCCAGGACGGGTTCGGCCAATCGGCGAGTATAGCCACGGTGCGTGCGCTGCCGTTTCGGGGCGTTGGTTCTGCGGGGTGCGCTGTGCACGGCTTGTCGGCAGTACCGCCTGTCTGCCGAGGTATCGGGCGTCGGCTGGACTTGGCGTCGGTCGAGGGGTAGCGTAAGAGAAATATGCGCACAGACCAGCAGGGCACACCGATGAGTTCGTCACCTCCGCAATCTTCGCCCCGGCAATTGACATTCCGTGCTGTCGTGCTGGCCATCGTGCTGGCGGTCGTGCTGTCCGCAGCCAATGCCTATCTCGGCCTGTTCGCAGGCCTGACCATCGCCACCGCGATTCCCGCAGCCGTCGTATCGATGGGCGTGCTGCGGTTGCTCGGCGGCGGCACCATCCTCGAAAACAACATCGTCCAGACCGGTGCGTCCGCGGGTTCGTCGATCGCGGCCGGCGTGATCTTCACGATACCGGCGCTGGTCATCCTCGGTTATTGGCAGGACTTCCGTTATTCCTGGGTGCTGGCGATCGCCGGCCTCGGCGGCCTGCTCGGTGTGCTGTTTTCGGTGCCACTGCGGCGCACGATGATCGTCGAAGAGCCGCTACCGTTCCCGGAAGGGAAGGCCGCCGCCGAAGTGCTCAAGGCCGGCGAAAACCCCGGCCCGGGGCTGAAGATTCTCGGTTTGTCCGCAGCATTGGGCGCGGTGATCAAGGCAGCCGCCGCCAGTGGCATGAAGTTGATCCCCGACACCGCAGCGGGCGCGGGTTTCTTTGGTAAATATCTCGGTTATATGGGCACCAATCTCTCGCCGGCCCTGCTCGGCGTGGGCTACATCGTCGGGCTCAACATCGGCATCGTGGTGCTGTCCGGCAGCATCCTGTCGTGGCACATCGCGATCCCGATCTACCATGCGTTTTTCCTGTCCAGCGATCCCGCGCTGGCGACATCCATCGCAAGCGCAGGCGCGGAAGATGCGGCCGGCGCGATTTGGTCCGCCAAGATCCGCTATCTCGGCGTCGGCGCGATGCTCATCGGCGGTATCTGGACCCTGTTTTCGCTGCGCAAATCGCTGTTGTCCGGCATTCGCAGCGGCATCGCCGCCGCGCGCAAGGGCGCTGGCGACGACATCGCCGAAACCGATCGCGACCTGCCGATGAAGTGGATGCTGATCGCGCTGGTCGCATTCGTGATTCCGCTGGCGTTTCTGTACCAAGCCATCGTCAACGATTGGACGGTGAGCATTCCGATGACCATCATCATGATCGTCGCGGGTTTTCTGTTCGTCTCGGTCTCGGCATATCTGGCCGGTCTGGTCGGTTCTTCGAACAATCCGGTCTCCGGTATCACCATCGCCACCATCCTGTTCGCCTCGGTGGTGCTGATGTTCCTGCTCGGTCGCGACTCGCCGATCGGCGCGGTCGCCGCGATCATGATCGGCGCGGTGGTGTGCTGCGCAGCGGCGGTCGGCGGCGACAATCTGCAGGATCTCAAGGCCGGATACATCGTCGGCGCGACCCCTTGGAAGCAGCAGCTGATGCTCGGTATCGGCGCGTTCTCGTGCGCGCTGATCATGGCGCCGGTGCTCAACCTCCTCTCACAGGCCTATGGCATCGGCCCACCGACGCCTGAGCACCCGAACTCGCTGGCTGCGCCTCAGGCGACGCTGATGGCTTCGGTCGCGCGAGGTATGTTCGGTGGGGTGCTGCCTTGGAACATCATTGCCATCGGTGCGGTCGTCGGTGCCGCGATCATCGCCTTCGACGAAGTGCTGAAAGCGCGCGGCAGCAAATTCCGCGTGCCGGTCCTGGCAGCGGCGATCGGCATCTATCTTCCGCTCGAGCTGATGGTGCCGATTTTCCTCGGTGGCTTGTTGTCTTATCTCGTCGAGCGTCGCCACGGGATGGTCGGCGCGGACGACGATGCCCGTGATCGCCTGCACCGGCCAGGCACGTTGTTCGCAGCGGGCCTGATCACTGGTGAAGCGCTGATGGGCATCCTGATCGCGATCCCGATCGTGGCCACCGGCCGGCCCGATGTGATCGCGCTGCCTGAAAGCCTGCAGTTCGGCGAGATCCTGGGTCTTGCGATACTCGCCATTGTCGCCTGGTTGATGTACCGCACCGGCGCCAGGTCGACGCCGGAAGCGGCTGCGCCCGAGTCGAAGTAATGCAGACGCTGCGGGCCGCGACCCAACCCGGCTGCGGATCTGATCGATCGAGGTCTCGTGCCCATACCCTTTCCGGAGTCCATATGAATCTGCGTCATGCCGTGTTGCCGCTCGCGCTGCTGTGCGCGATGTCGTCCGTTTCCGCAACCGTCGAAGCCGCGCGTGGGCTGCAGGTCCGCGACCTTGCCACGCTCGACCGCTATTCCGCACCCACGCTGTCGCCCAACGGCCGCATGCTGGTGTTCGCCAAGCGCAGCGTGGATTTCGCCGCGAACAAATCCGCAACCGCGCTGTGGGTCGAAGATCTGACCGCCCGCGATGCAGCGCCGCCGAAGCGGCTCACCCCGGACGGCTGGAACGTGAATTCTCCTGCGTTCTCGACCGATGGCAAGACCGTGTACTTCCTCAGCGCGAAGTCCGGCAGCCAGCAGCTGTATGCCATTCCGATCGCAGGGGGCACGCCGAAACTGCTGACCGAGCTGGCAGTGGATGTCGATGCCTTCAAACTCTCGCCCGATGGCAAACGCGTCGCGCTGGCGATGGGAACCTTCGACGACTGCAAGTCCGATATCGCCTGCACGAAGAAGCGCCTCGACGACAGCGGCGCGCGCAAAACCTCCGGTGTATTGTTCGAGCGCATGTTCATCCGCCACTGGGACACCTGGAACGACGGTCGTCTCAACCGCGTGTTCGCCGCGGCTCTGCCGAAGGGCAAGGAAAAACCGCTGAAGGCCGCGACTCTCATCGGTGCCGACGTGCGCGGCGACGTGCCGTCCAAACCGTTCGGCGACACCAGTGAATTCGCGTGGTCGCCCGACGGC
>JANLSB010000511.1:0-1987 GCA_031362125.1 Lysobacterales bacterium
GGCGTCGAACTCAGCGCGCGATGCAAACGCTTTCGGCGACAGAACCTTCGTCGCAACGTCGCCGTCGCGCGCGCGCTGCAGGGCCTGTGAGTTCTTCTTGTCGGAGAACACACCGACGATCTCCGCCGCGAGATCACCACGGGCGATGGCGTCGATCAGCGCCTGCAGGTTGGTCCCGGCGCCGGAGGCGAGGATGGCGAGGCGCAAAGCCGGCATTTCAGCGCGTGGCGAACAATACTTTCACCGACGGCTTGGTCAGTGTGACCAGGGTGAATACACCGAGGACGGTGCCGAAGGGCATCATCATGCAACTGAGCGCAGCGACGACCACGCACAGCATGTGCCGGCGTCGCTGCTGCAGACAGCGGCCGGCGTAGACGATGAAGCCGGCAAGCGTCATGCCGCACGCGATGAATACACCGGCGAAGACCACGAAGAACCAGCCGAAGAGGCGGGCTTCGGGATCGGCGCCCTCCAGCTTTCCGGTCACCATCGCCAGCCCGACCATGAGGTGGATCACTGGAATCAGCGAGAGCAGCGCGGTGACCCCGCCGACGATGTAATGGAAAATCGACAGCAGCCGCAGGTGATCGAGTTCCTGCGCAGAAGTCTCGGATAAACCGTTCGATTCGTTCATCGCTGTTTCCTCAACCGATCCGCACGCGCTCGCCGTCGCCCGCAGCCGCGACTTCGCCGATGCGCCAGCGCGGCAATGCGAGGCGGTCGAGTTCGCTTTCCAGCGCCGCTACCGCAGCTTGCGGCGCAATCAGCACAAAGCCGATACCGCAGTTGAAGGTGCGCCACATTTCTTCGCGCGGCACGTTGCCTTCGCGCTGCAGCCACTCGAACACCGGCGGCAATGGCCACGAGGACGCATCGATGTTCAGGCCGAGGCCATCGGGCACCACACGGATGATGTTTTCGGTGAGTCCGCCGCCGGTGATGTGCGCCATCGCGTGGATGTCCTCGCCATGCGCGCCTGCGAGCAGTTCGAGGATCGGTTTGACGTACAGACGGGTCGGCGCCATCAGTGCGTCGATCAGCTTTACGCCGCCGAGGTCGAGATCGGCAGGGCGGCCGGCGCGGTCGTAGATCCTGCGGATCAGCGAATAGCCGTTGGAATGCGGGCCGCTGGAGGCAATGCCGATCAGCAGGTCGCCTTCGCGCACTTTGGCACCGTCGAGGATCTTCGATTTCTCGACGCCGGCGACGCAGAAGCCGGCGAGGTCGTATTCGCCCGGCGGGTACATGTCGGGCATTTCTGCGGTTTCGCCGCCGATCAGCGCGCAGCCGGACAGTTCGCAGCCCCTGGCGATGCCGCCGACCACCGCAACGGCGGTATCGACGTCGAGCTTGCCGGTGGCGAAATAGTCGAGGAAAAACAGCGGCTCCGCGCCCTGCACCAGCACGTCGTTCACGCACATTGCGACCAGGTCGATGCCGATGGTGTCGTGGCGGTTGAGCTGCTGCGCCAGCTTCAGCTTGGTGCCGACGCCGTCGGTGCCGGACACCAGTACCGGTTCCTTGTACTTGCCGGAGAGGTCGAACAGCGCGCCGAAGCCGCCCAGACCGCCCATCACCTCCGGGCGGAAGCTGCGTTTGACCAGCGGTTTGATGCGTTCGACGACTTCGTTGCCCGCGGCGATATCGACGCCGGCGTCGCGGTAGGTCATTCCGGTGGTGGAAGCGCGCGGGGCCCTGCCTACGCGCCCGCCGGTGATGCTGCGCGTCGCTCGAGCGCAGCGGGTGCTGGGCATCGACGTTTCCGTGGATGCTGCCGTGGCGGCCCTCGACCGCCTCGGCTTGTCGCCCCACGTGGCAGGTGACGTCATCACCGTGACGCCCCCGGCCTGCCGCTACGACCTCGCGATCGAAGAGGATCTCATCGAAGAGGTCGCCCGCCTGCACGGTTACGACCGGATACCGGCCACCGCGCCGGTCGGCACGCAGCACCTGCTGTCCTTCAGCGAAGCGGGCCGGTCCGCGG
>JANLSB010000527.1:0-2732 GCA_031362125.1 Lysobacterales bacterium
GCGGTGATCTCGATACCCGGAGCTTCCGTGTGGGGCTTGAGAACGGCGGACATGGGCGACTCCAACGACGTGGCCCCTTACCATCCGCTTGCGTACTGTATTTGACAACTCAGTTTTTTCAATGCCAACTATAAGCTGGCCTTATAAGTAATCGAATCAATGACCTCCGAGGACTCAGGCAAGGGTATCAGCACGCCCCGCTTCGCCTACAAGGGCGACCGGATGAAGCCGCTGCGGGCCTTCTGTCAGGTCGCGCGCCTCGGATCGGTGTCGCGGGCCGCCGGGGCGCTGTACCTCAGCCAGCCGGCGATCACCCTGCAGCTGCAGGCGCTGGAGCGGGAATTGGGGGTACGGCTGTTCCAACGCGTCGGTCGCCGGCTCACGCCCACCCGCGAGGGCGAGGCCCTGTACGAGCTGGCGCGCCCGCTGGTGGAAGGCATCGACGGCCTGCCGGCGGCGTTCAAGGAGCAGATCAAGGGCCTGGACGCCGGCGAACTGCACGTCGCCGCCGGCAGCTCCACCATCCTGTATCTATTGCCGAAGATCGTCGAGGCCTACCGCCAGAAGCATGCGGAAGTACGGCTGATCCTGCACAACGTCACCGGCGCCGGCGGCCTGGACCTGCTGCGCTCGGACGGCGTGGACCTGGCGGTGGGCTCGATGCTCGACGCCCCCGGCGACCTCGACTACGCCCCGGTCTACCGCTTCAAGCCGATGCTGATCACCCCGCCCGACCACCCGCTGGCCGGCAAAGCCGAACTCAAGCTCGAAGACCTCTCGCCCTACGGCCTGATCCTGCCGCCGCAGCGCCTCACCACCTATCGCCTCGTCGACCTAGTGTTCCAGCAAAACCGAGTCCCTTACACCGTCGCCCTGGAAGTCGGCGGCGGGGAAGTCATCAAGCAATACGTCGCGATGGGTCTGGGCATCAGCATCGTCACCGCCATCTGCCTCACCGATGCCGACCGCACTCGGCTCGCTGCGCGATCGCTGGCGAAATATTTTCCGTCGCGGAGTTATGGCGTGGTGGTGCGGAAGGGAAAGTATCTTTCCCAGCAGGCGCGGGATTTCATCGAGTTGATCCAGCCGCAGATGTTGGCGATGCGGGAATACGATGAGACGGGGCATTCGGAACGATGACGGGTGGCACCACGCATCCGACGACACAGTAACAACTCACTTGGCGCGATAGGCGCGCTTCTCATCGAATGCCTGATACGAACGATTGACCGCCGGATCGTCGAGGCTGCCCTCAACCCGGTCGACACTTCCGGCGCCATCCAATCCCTTCAGCGCCCCCAGCGACGCGCCCCAAGCGCTGCGTTCGTTGCGTTCGACCACGAAAGGCGCGAGGAACCTGTCGAGCAGCCCCAAGCCCGGCGATTCAATCTCTGCACTCAGCGTCCGCAGATAACCGTGTTTGCCAACGCCATGCCAATCGATGGCGAAGCCGGCGCGATCGCACAGTTCGGTGTGAATCACCAGCATGGTCCGACCATTGCCGTCCAGGAACGGATGGCCGAAGGCGAACAGGCCCATGATTTCGCCGTAGTGCTCACGCATGCCATCGTAGCGCTGCGCAAGACGCAATCCTTCCTCCACCGCACGCCGACAATCCTTGGGATGACAGAACAGGATGCTCTCTTTCGACACCGCGATACCGGGCGCTGTCGTCGAACGATCTTGACCGGCCCACGGATAGAGATCGCAGAACAGCACGCGATGCACCTCAAGAAAATCCTCATAGTGCAAATGCGCCCGTGCGGTCAACAGCGCGAAGGCATCGTCCACCCCGGCGCGGAACATCTGGTGCTCCAGCACCCTGATTATCTCCGGATCTTTCTCTCCGAAATGATTGCGGAGATAACCGGCGGTGGCGAAATCAGCGAACGGATCGAACACGCTTTTCTTCCCGCAGATGGTCGACGAGCATCTGGGCCATGTCGCGTCCGCTGACCTTGCCCGCGTGCTTCAGCGCCTGCAGCAAATCCGCGACCGGATCCTGTTCGACCGTATCGCCGGCCAGACGGGTAACATCATCCGCCCAGCGATCGCGAGACGTTTGGACATAGGCAATGTTGTGAAGGTCGACCAATGCCATCACCCGGCGAGCCGCTGCCGTGGTCGGCGGGTATCGGCTGGCGGCGATCTTCTGGATTGCGTTGCGTCGAGCCGTGCGCCCCGATGACGTCCCGGTAGCAGATGCGTATGCGACTGCCCCGCCCGCCAGATTCAATTTTCGACTGAGGCGGTGTCGCGGACCTGCGGACACCGTCAACCGGCGAGCAGGCTCCGCCGCAGCACATGTCTGGATGACACCTGCATGGGGCACGCCTGTATCGAGATCGGCAATATCCACTGCAACCGGAATATCGAGCCTGCGGAAGACCTCTGCGGCAAGCGCGGCATCGCCCAAAGAAACAACGGCTTTTCCGGTAATGGGGTCTTTGATGAGTCTGACGTAGACACCGTTGCCAAGCCGCTTGATCAGGCCCTTCGCCTGCAGCGCCTTGAGCGCTACAGACAACTGCGACGGACTCCCCAAGTGCGCGAAATCCTTGCGCAGGAACACATGCCCCGCCCGGCCCCGGATGGATGCGGATACGCGGTCTTCGAGCTTCATGTTCGTGCGCTCCCGACGGTCTACAGCCAGTATATGCCTCTTGGCTAGATAACAATATAATCTTTATTTATCAATAGTTTGATATCTCATATCATGCCGATTGCAGAGC
>JANLSB010000534.1:0-2638 GCA_031362125.1 Lysobacterales bacterium
ACAAGATCGTCGCCGAGCGTTCGTACATGCAGGCCACTTCGACGCGTGTGGTCACCATCGAGATGTGCGGCAACGATGGTCTGCAGGCGCGCACCAGCTTCAAGGGCCAGACCGGCACGTGCAACTACAGCGTGCTGACCACGGCGGTGAACAACTGCAAGACCTATGTCGCGGCGGCGATGGATTACATCAACGCCAACGCCTATTCGGGCACCAAGCTGAAGGTCGTCGGCAATCTGTACTACCCCGGCTACAACGCCGACAACGTGCAGAGCTCATGCAACGATCCGGTCACCGGCGCCAAGGTCAATCTGCGCGACAAGTTCCTGCCGGCCATCGTGCAGATGAATTACTGGATGTGCGAATACGCCAGGCAGAAGGGCTTCCAGTGCTCGGACAATTTCGCCCAGTACATGGGCGCGGATTACGACAGCAACGGCGACGGCCAGATCGACTCCGATGCGCTGAAGTACGTGCTGGGTGAAAGCGAGTCGAGCTATCTGACCCGCATCACCGCGACGCTGCGTCCGACGTTGCGCGACGCCAATACCCACTTCGTGTCTTCGTCCAGCAGCTTCGATTACATCCAGTCCGACGACACCCATCCGACCTTCACCGGCGGCACCGTGTCGGCAGGCTTCTTCGGCGCAACTACTGGCTCGGGTGCACCGCGCTACACCTCTTTCGCTGGTGGCAAGAGCCCGATCTGGAACCAGTACGGCCACGAGCGCATGGGCTGGGGATTGTCGGTCTACAGCCCGCCGAGCCCGTTCTGATCGCAATGCAGTAGGGTGCGTCTCGATGGACCATCCCGAAAAGAAAAGCGCCCCGCCGTCCAACAAGGACGGCGGGGGCGTGCGCATCACCGAACACCCCGGGCGCGGTTGGCGTTCGGGCGTGCTCTACAAGGCGCTCGCGCTGATTCTAGTGGGCGCTTGTGCAGGCTATGTACTGATGAGCAGGAAGATGCCATCTGAACCCACTGGCTCTGAAGTCAACGAATCTGCTGCAGAAGGCTCCGCCACCGCCACCGGCCAACCCGCTTCGCCGCAGACCACGGCCGTGCCTCGGCGAGAGGTGACGCCGCCGCCGGTTGGACTGGAGGGGCTGGCAGGTCGGGATCTCTCGGAATTCATTCCGCCGGGTGAGGCGCCGGCGATGGGCGAGGTGATCGATCAGCTGCACAAGGCCGGCATCTATTCGGGCATCGGTGCGTTTCCGCCGCCGGGCACCAGCCCGCCGCTGATCGGACTGGCGGTTCCCGAAGACTATGTGCTGCCCGAAGGCTATGTCCGTCATTACCAGGCGACCGACGACGGCCAGCGGATCGAACCGATCCTGATGTACTCGCCCGATTTCGATTTCTTCGACGCATCCGGCAAACCGATCAGGATTCCGCAGAACCGGGTCGTTCCCCCGGGTATGGCGCCGCCCGGGCTGGCGGTCCGCCGGATCGTGATCCCGCCGCCGCTGCAACCCGGAACCCCTTGATCTGAACATGCGCAGGTTTTCCCAACCCGGCTGGCGTGCGCTGGCCGGCATTGTTGCAAGTGCGGTCCTGCTGGGCGTCTACGCACGGGGCGGCAACGGTTACCTGCTCGGTTTCATCGGCCTGGTGCCGTGGCTGCTCGCGCTGGATGCGACCCGCACCGCGGCCGGCGCCGCGCGCAGCGGGTTGGTCATGGGCATCGCGTTCGTCGCCGCCGTGTTCGCATGGTTCGGTTTCGCGATTGCCGGCTACACCGGCATGTCCGCTGCCACCTGCGGGCTCGCCCTGCTGGCGGCCGCGCCGCTGCTGCAGCCGCAGTTCCTCGCCTTCGCGCTGGTCCGTCATGTCGTGGCTCGTCGCCATGGTCCCGTGCTGCGCGCACTGGCAGGTGCGTCGGCGTGGGTGGCGACCGAATGGCTGGCGCCCAAACTGTTCAGCGATACGCTCGGCCATGGGCTGCAGCCCTCGTATGCCCTGCGTCAGATCGCCGATCTCGGCGGCGCGGCCGGTCTCACCTTCCTGCTGATCCTCATCAACGAGGCCATCGCATTGGCCATCGCGCGCCGCCGCGACGGCACGCGCGCCATGCTGCTGCCGTTGGCGATCGCTGCGTCGGTGCTGGTGTTGATGGCAGGATACGGCGCAGTCCGGCTGTCGATGCTGACGGCAACGCCCGAGCCCGCCGTGAAGCCGCTGCGCATCGGCATGGTGCAGTCCAACATCGTCGACTACGAACGCCTGCGTCGCGAAATGGGCGCGTATGCGGTGGTCCGTCATGTGCTCGATACGCACTACGCGATGTCGCGCGAGGCGATCGAGCAGCATGATGTGGATGCCTTGCTGTGGTCGGAGACCGTGTACCCGACGACCTTCGGCCATCCCAAGAGCGAGGGCGGTGCCGAGCTGGATCGCGAAATCCACGACTTCGTCACCTCGGTCGGCGTCCCGCTGGTGTTCGGCACTTACGATCTCGACGCGGCCGGCGAGTACAACGCAGCCGCGTTCGTGGAACCCGCGCAGAAAGCGCCGTTGGGGATCTATCGCAAGACGGATCTGTTCCCGTACACCGAATACTTGCCGCGTTGGCTCGATGGGCCGACGCTCAGACGCATGCTGCCAGGGGCAGGCAATTGGCAGCCGGGCGACGGG
>JANLSB010000564.1:0-4128 GCA_031362125.1 Lysobacterales bacterium
AGGATCCACCGCCTGCGCGTCCACGACCACCGGCAACAGCGCAAGCCCATCAGACAGCTTGCGGCACCAATACCCGAATGTCTGCACAGCGACGCCATGCTGCACGCACCACGCCCGCTGACTCAGCCCACTACGCCGCCACGCCGCAATCCGCTCTTCCCACAACACCACCTTCGCTTGCCTCGACATCTCGCCTCTCCGCCCTGGAAAGGCTGCGACCGTCGGCTATCGAAACTGAAAATGACAGATGGGGTGGGCGGACGCTTACCCCACTTTCGAGGCTGATGCCGATCCAAAATTGACCCGGGCACTCCAATCTCTCTACTGATTTTTTCACCAGCAGGTCAACGAAGAGGTGAATCGCCCCGGCTTCTGTAGACACTCACGAGCCGTGTCGTAGGGACTGCTTTTCAAACTCTACCGGAGACAGGCCCTGGTTGTTGCCATGCCTGCGTACCGGGTTGTAGAACAGCTCGATATAGTCGAACACATCGGCCCGAGCGTGAGCCCGTGTCGGGTAGATCTTCCGCTTCACTCGCTCCCGCTTGAGCAGTTGGAAGAAGCTCTCGGCCACGGCGTTGTCGTGGCAATTTCCGCGACGACTCATGCTGCAGATCATCTGGTGATCCTTCAGGAATCGTTGCCACTCGCCGCCGGTGAACTGGCAGCCTTGATCGGAGTGCAGCATCAACCCCGGCGGTGGTTTGCGGCGCCACACCGCCGCCAGCAGTGCTTGCATCACCACATCGCTGTGCAGCGTAGGCCGCATCGACCAGCCCACTACTTGCCGCGAGAACAGGTCGATCACCACCGCCAGGTACAGCCAGCCTTCGTGCGTGCGCAGGTAGATGATGTCCGTCACCCAGTGCGTGTTGGGCTTGGTGGCCTCGAACTGCCAGTCCAGATGGTTTGGCGCAACCGTTGACGGCTTGCCCCCGTGATGGTTCGGCCGACGCCCATAGCCCACCTGCGCCTTCAGGCCTTCGGCCTTCATCAGTCGCGCCACACGGTGCTTGCCGCAGGCCTCGCCTTGCTCGCGCAGGTCGTCGGTCACTTTGCGGTAACCGTAGACCATGCCGCTCTCCTGCCACGACTGCTTCACCACGCCCACTAGCCGACCATCTTCCACGGCACGGGCGCTCGATGGCCTGCGCAGCCATGCGTAGTAGCCGGTGCGATGCACCCCGAATACACGACACATCGCCTGCAACCGGAACTCGTGCGCGTGATCGCGCATGAAGGCGTACTTCACCCGGACTGCTTGGCAAAGTACGCGGCGGCCTTTTTTAGGATGTCGCGCTCCTCGGTCACCCGCTTGAGCTCGGCCTGCAATCGGCGCACCTCGGCCGATGAGGCGCTGTCCGCCTGCTGCGCCTGCTGCGACTTGCGCTGCTCGCGCACCCAGACATGCAGCGAATCGATGCTGATCCCCAGCCGCCCGGCAACCTCCCGGACCGATCGCCCATGTTCAATCACTTGCTTAGCTGCTTCGGACTTGAACTCGTCCGTGTAACGCTTGCCGCTCATATCCACCTCCGTCGTTGCCGTAATGTACGACTCGAAGGTGTCTACTGAATGGGGGGCCTTTCATGGCGCCTGGCCGAATTGTTTTCCGAAGAAATCACCGACATTCCATTTGGGGCGTTCCGCTGCATCGCCGATGAGTTGGCCAATGCGGGCGTTGAGTTTCGCAAGGCGCAGCGCGTCACCATAGGCGATCGGCAACGTGGCTTCGTCGCTGGGCTGGTGGTAGTGCTCGCGCAGGAATTTGCGCAGCGCCAGTTTCGGATCGCGCACGCCGTCGGCGGAGACTGTGCCGCCGTTGAGATATACCGCCGGAATGCCGGCGCGGATGAAGGCGTACTGGTCGCTGCGTACGAACACGACTTCCTCGGGAAACGGGTCTGGCGACAACTCCACGCCGAGCTCTTTCGCCGCAGTGTCCAGCGCCGATTTCAAGGTGGAATGTTCGATGCCGATCGGCACCACGTCCTTGCTCGGCGCCAGCAGCACAGGCATGTCCATGTTGACGTTGGCGACCAGCGATTCCGCGGCGACGGTCGGGTGCGAGGCGAACCATTCCGCCCCGAGCAGACCTTTTTCTTCCGCGGTCAGCGCGATGAACAGCAGCGAGCGCTTCGGCGCGGTTTTCGAGGTATGCAGAATACGTGCGGCCTCGAACATGATCGCGACCCCGAGCGCGTTGTCCAGTGCGCCGTTGTAGATCCTGTCCTCGATACCGTTCTCGTCCTTGACCGGCGCGCCGATGCCGATGTGATCGAGATGCGCGGTGTAGGCGATGTGTTCGGCGCCGAGCGTGGTGTCGCTGCCAGGAAGCTTCGCAACCACATTGCGCGATTCGGCGGGCTCGATCTTCGTGCGCGCGGCCAGCGCGAGCGTGCCCGGCAATGCGAACCCTTTCAGCGTGCCGTCCTCTGCCGCCTTGAACAGCGCCGCGGCGGGCTGCGGGCCGTCGGCGAAGATCAGATCGGCTGCCGCAGTGCTGACGTTCGCGGATGCGCGCAGCTCGGGAAACGTGTTGATGCCTTTGCCGTCGGCGTCGCGCAGGCGCATACCCGAACGCTGCCAGTTCTCGGCGCCACGTGCCCAGGGTGCGCGCGCTTCATCTTCGGGCGTGTTGACGAAGACCACGCCGATCGCGCCGCGCTCGGCGAGCACCCGCAGCTTCTCGCGGCTCGAGCTGTAGAACGCGCGTCTGTCGTTGTCGAAGCGCGCCGGCGCGCCGGAGAACAGCACCGCGATCTTGCCGCGCACGTCGAGTCCGGCGAAGTCGTCCTGATCCAGTTCGGGCGCATGCACGCCCTGACCGACGAACACCGCCGGTGCCTCGATCGCATGCTCGGTGGCGTTGAAGTTCAGCGCCGGCAGGAACTGGTCGCGGTAGCGCAGCGCGATCTCGCGGCCGTTGCGCTTCACGGCCAGCGTCGCGCCTTCGGCTTCGCGCGTGGCTTTCAGCAGCGGCACGTTCTGGAAGTACGTGCCGTTGTCGCCGGCGGGCTGCAGGCCGATCTCGCGGAATCGTTTGGCGGCGTATTCGGCCGCCAGATCGTAACCACGGGTGCCAGTTTCGCGGCCTTCCAGTTTGTCGTCGGCCAGATAGTTCACGTCGTTGGCGATGTGCTGTTCGTCCGCCGTCAGCGGTGCGGTCGCGACCGGCGGCGGCGCGGGGACGCTGATCGACGGCTCGGATGTTTCGGCTTCGCGTTGACAGGCGGTGAGGGTCACGAACAGCAGCAACGCGGCAAGACGGGCCATCGGCCGGCTCCGGAGCAGGGGATGGCGGAAGCTAGCATCGGTGCGCGATGCGGACAATGGACCCGGGTCATGTCGGGGCTGACGTAACATCATGGTCTGCCCGTCACCGGAGCCCCTCATGCCAGCAACCCCCATCGCCACGCCGCCCGTGCAGTTCGAGCGCAAGCTCCTGCTCGGGATCGTGCTCGCCGCGCTGATCGTCTCGGGGATCGCGCCGAAGGACCGCCTGACCTGGCTGCTCGAAGTGGTGTGGGTGATCATCGCCATACCGATCATCGCCTTCAACTGGCGCCGTTTTCCGCTGACCCGGCTGCTGTGCTGGCTGTTGGTCGCGCATGCGCTGGTGCTGATCCACGGCGGTGCCTACACCTATGCCGAAACGCCGATCGGTTTCTGGTTGCGCGACACCTTCATGGCGCTGGGCTTCGATGTCGTGCGCAACCCGTGGGACCGCGTCGGTCATCTGATGCAGGGCTTTGTACCGGCGATCCTCGCCCGCGAACTGCTGTTGCGCTGCACGCCGCTGCGACGCGGCGGTTGGTTGGTGTATCTGGTGCTGGCTGCCTGCCTGAGCTTCAGTGCGTTCTTCGAGCTGATCGAGTGGTGGTCAGCGCTGATCTACGGTGCGGACGCTGACGCGTTTCTTGCCACCCAGGGCGATGTCTGGGATACGCAGTGGGACATGTTCCTGTGCCTGTGCGGCGCGGCGCTGTCGCTGCTGCTGTGGTCGCGATTGCACGACCGTCAGTTGGGCGGGCTCCGAGCGCAGTAGTCCGATCCGGGAAACTCAGGCGGCACGCGGGCACGAAAAAGGCGGGGTTGCCCCTAATGCCAGTCAGTTAAGCCATTGAC
>JANLSB010000613.1:0-1775 GCA_031362125.1 Lysobacterales bacterium
CACCGCGTCGAGGGTCTCGCGCTCGTGCTTGAGATAGCCTTTGGCGGTCTCGACAAGGTTGGGGATCAGGTCGAAACGCCGCTGCAGCTGAACGTCGATCTGGGCGAACGCGTTCTTGTAGCCGTTGCGGGAGGTGACCAGGCCGTTGAAAACAGCGATGGCCCAGAACGCGGCGGCCGCGAGAATTGCGAGCAGGATCAACAAAATAAGCATCGAATCTCCCCTTGTTCATGCAAAAGGCGGAACAGGCGCTATGATCGGCCCGAAAGACTTGGAAGCGATATCCACCGACAGACTGGGGGATCGGACACTTCCTCCCGGAAACTGACCCGCAGGCGAAGCATACGCAGGGGTGGCTCGCGATGAAAGACAAGACTCGGCATGGCGGACTGCGTTGTTCCGCACGGACCCGCGCCATCACCTTGGCGTGCCAGACCGGTCTGGTGACGATGCTGTTGCCGCTCGCGGCCGGATTGTCGGCGCAGACACCGCTGCGCTGGAACACCGCTGGCGCCAACGGTCCATTGCCCGGCGATTTCGGCAGCGTGTATTCGCCGAAAGCGACGATGGCGCGCGTCTATCCCGGCGCCGGTCTGCAGATCCAGCCGATCGCGGTCAACTTCGATGTCCATGAATTCGAAAGGCTCGCCGAGAACCTCGTCGCCGGACAGAAAGTGCCGGGCTTGGCGATGGCGATCGTGCAGGGCGGACGCATCGTCAGTGCGCGCGGTTATGGCGTCACCAATGTCAGTCAGCCAGAGACTGTAGACGCGCACACCGTGTTTCGGCTCGCGTCGCTGTCGAAGTCATTCGCCTCCACGACGACCGCGATGCTGGTGGCCGACGGCAAGCTTCGCTGGGATAGCCGCGTCGTCGATTACTATCCAACGCTGCAACTTTCCGAGCCGCAGGCCACGCTGCAGCTCACCGTGGCCGATGTGCTGAGCCATCGGGTCGGCATCGGCAGCAATGCGTTCGATCGCGATCTCGAGGGTTACACCGAGTATCCGACGCTGGTGCAGAAGATCGCCTATGCGCCGATGAAGTGCGCGCCCGGCGAGTGCTACGCCTATCAGAATATCGCCTACAGCCTGATCGGCAACGTGGTGCAAGGCGCCAGCGGTCTGCCTTTCGACCAGGTCGTAGCGCGCCGGCTGTTCAAACCGCTCGGCATGCAGGACGCCAGCTACGGTCTTGAGGGCATCACCGCCAGCGCGCGCTGGGCGAAGCCGCATATCCGTGCCGGTCGCGGCTGGACGGCAGTCATACCCAAGCCCACCTATTACCGCGTCGCACCCGCCGCAGGCGTCAACGCCAGCATCAGCGACATGGCGCAGTGGCTGCTCGCGCAGGGCGGCTATCGGCCCGACGTACTGCCGGGGTCGCTGTTAGCGACGCTGCACGCGCCGTTGATCGATACCCCCGGCGAAACGCGCGGCTCGCAATGGCGTCGCGATCGCCTGAACTCCGCCGGCTATGGTCTAGGCTGGCGTGTCTATGACTACGTCGGCCATCGCGTCGTCTTCCACGGCGGCGCCGTGCAGGGCTACCGCGGTGTGATCGCACTGATGCCCGAGCGCGATCTGGGCGTGGCGATCCTGTGGAACGCCAACAGCGCGGCGCCGTCGGGTTTACTGCCGACCATTCTGGACCGCGCCATCGGCGTCACCCCGCAACATTGGCTCGACACCGAACCGGAGCCGCTGGAGGAAGGTCTTTATGCGCAGGGTCTGCCTGCGCTGCCGGAGCCGCCAGTATCGAGCGGCGGCACCGGC
>JANLSB010000640.1:0-3880 GCA_031362125.1 Lysobacterales bacterium
AGCCTGCCGAATTCGCGCTGAATCAGGTCATCGCCGGCTGGACCGAGGGCGTCGCGCTGATGCCGGTTGGCGCCAAGTACCGTTTTTGGATCCCCGCATCGATCGCTTACGGCGAACGTGGCAGCCCGCCCACCATCGGGCCCAACGCCACGCTCGTGTTCGACGTCGAATTACTCGACGTACTCTGAATTCATCATTTTCCGCTCTATATCGCTCGTTCCATATCCATCGTTCGATATCTCTCACACATCCGTTTGTTACATAGATTGCGGGCCGCAGCAGCGGCGCGCACCCACCCAGGAGTTCTGTTGATGAAACTGTCGCGTAATCTGACCCTTGCTGTGGCCACGGCCTCGTGCGCTCTGGCGCTTGTTGCCTGCAAACCGATCGACAAGGATGCCCCCAAGGCCGATGCCAAGGCCGAAGAAGCCAAGAACAAGGACGGCACCGCCAAGATCGCCGGCCTGCCGACCGAGAAGGAGCAGGTCAGTTACATGATCGGCATGGACATCGGCAAGTCGCTGAAACCGATGAAAGACGATGTCGATATGCAGACGATCCAGCGTGCGATCAACGACGTGTTCGGCGACAAGAAGCCCTTGTTGAATGAAGAACAGGCTGCGAAGGTCATGCAGGAATTCGCCCAGAAGATGCAGGCGAAGCAGCAGGCGGACATGGCCAAGAAGCAGGCTGAGATGGAAGCGCAGGGCAAGAAGAACATCGCCGTCGAAGCGACCTTCCTCGCTGAGAACGGCAAGAAGCCGGGCGTGACCACCACCGCTTCGGGCCTGCAGTACCAGGCCATCACTGCGGGTAGCGGTGCGAAACCGAAGTCCATCGATTCGGTCAAGGTCCACTACAAGGGCGCCTTGCTCGACGGCACCGAGTTCGACAGCTCCTACAAGCGCAATGAGCCGGCCCAGTTCGTGCTCAATTCGGTGGTGCCTGGCTGGACCGAGGCGCTGCAACTGATGCCGGTGGGCAGCAAGTACAAGCTGTGGATCCCGGCCAAGCTCGGCTACGGTGCCGAAGGCACGCCGGGCGGCCCGATTCCGCCGAACAGTACGCTGGTGTTTGAGGTCGAACTGCTCGAGATCATCAAGCAGTAATCGCAGTATCGGCATGACAATGCGATGCGCCGCCCGCATGGGTGGCGCATCGACACACAAGATCACAGCTGCATATTGAAACCGAGAGGCCCGCATGCGCGTCACCATCTTCGGCACCGGCTATGTCGGCCTGGTCACCGGCACCTGTCTCGCTGAAGTCGGGCACGAAGTGGTCTGCGTCGATATCGACACAGCCAAGATTGATGGCTTGCGCAATGGCATCATCCCGATCTACGAGCCAGGTCTGGAACCGATGGTCAAGGCGAATCATGCCGAAGGCCGTCTTCAATTCACCACCGATGCGGCCACGGCGATCGCGCATGGCGACGTGATCTTCATCGCCGTCGGTACGCCGCCCGATGAGGACGGCAGTGCCGATCTGCAGTACGTGCTCGCGGTGGCGAACACGATCGGTACGCATCTGCAGCGCCCGGCGGTTGTGGTGGACAAATCCACCGTGCCGGTGGGGACCGCCGACAAGGTCAGCGCCACCATCGCAGCCGCGATGGCCGAACGTGGTGCGGACGTGGCCTATGACGTCGTGTCCAATCCCGAATTTCTCAAGGAAGGCGCGGCGGTCGAAGACTGCATGCGTCCAGATCGCATCGTGATCGGCGCCAACAGCGTGGTCGCGATCGAAAAATTGAAGCGGCTGTACGCGCCGTTCAACCGCAATCACGAGCGCATCGTGGTGATGGACGTGCGATCGGCCGAGCTGACCAAGTACGCAGCGAACGCGATGCTGGCGACCAAGATCAGCTTCATGAACGAGATCGCCAACATTGCCGAGAAAGTCGGCGCCGACATCGAGATGGTGCGCCAGGGCATCGGTTCCGATCCCCGCATCGGCTGGCATTTCATCTATCCGGGCGCCGGCTACGGCGGCTCGTGTTTCCCGAAGGACGTGCAGGCGCTGGCGCGTACCGCGCAGCAGCACGGCTATCATGCCGCGTTGCTGGACTCGGTCGAGGCCGTGAACCATCGTCAGAAGGCCCATCTGTTCGAGCTGATCGTGCGCCACTACGGCGGCGAAGCGGCGATCCGCGGCAAGACTTTCGCAGTGTGGGGGTTGGCGTTCAAGCCCAATACCGACGATATGCGCGAAGCCTCCAGCCGCCGTCTGCTGCAACTGCTCTGGGATGCGGGTGCAAAGGTGCGTGCGTTCGATCCCGAGGCCAATCACGAGGCGCAGCGCATTTTCGGCGAACGCGAGGATCTGACGCTCTGCGGGCACGCGCCCGACGCGCTGAACGGTGCCGATGCGTTGGTGGTTGTCACCGAATGGAAGCAGTTCCGCAGCCCGGATTTCGCCAAGCTGCAGCGCATACTCAAGGATGGGGTAGTGTTCGACGGCCGCAATCTGTACGACCCGGCCGAAATCGAAGCCAGCGGTTTGGCCTATTACGGCATCGGGCGCGGTCGCTCGATCCGGACTCACTGAATATGATCACCGCGCAGGACACGGATGCGCTGCAGGGACGCGTCGTCGAGCTGGAAACGCGTCTCGCGTTCCAGGAACATGCGATGGTCGAACTGAGCGACGCGCTGGCCGAGCTGCGCAACGAAGCCGCGCGCAGCGCCGACCTGCTGCGCCGCATGCTGGAAGAGGTCAAAGTCCATCGTGGCGATCTGATGGCCGATCCGGGCGACGAACCGCCCCCGCCGCACTACTGACCTTACGACCTCGATACCGCCGACATGACCGATTCCCTTCGCGATCAACTGCTGGGCCTGGGCTTCAAGCCGGCGCCGAAACCCGAAAAGCCGGCGCGTCCGGCACCGGACCAACGCCGCGATGCCGGCACGAATCCGGGCGCGAATCAGCGCACGCATCAACCGCACAAGCCGGGCGCAAAGCCGGCCGACAATCGCGAGCGTCGCGACCGCGGTCCGCGTCCCAGGCCGGGCGCGCAGCCGCAGGGCGCGCATCCTCAAACGCCGCGGCACCAGAAACCCGGTGCGCAGTCGCAGAACCGCAAGCCACCGCGCACGCAGGAAGAGATGGATCTGGCCAAGGCCTACGCCATTCGTGCGCAGCGCGAGAAGGAAGAGCGGATCGAAGCCGAGCGAGTGAAGCAGGAAGAGGCGCGGCTGCGTCGCGAAGCCAAGGCAAAACTGGCCGAGTTCATGAAGGACAAGAGCCTGAACGATCCGGCTGCGGATATCGCCCGCCATTTCGCCTACGGGACCAAGATCAAGCGCATCCATGTCAATGCCGAACAGCTGAAAGCGCTGAATGCCGGCGAACTTGGCGTTGTCCAGCTCGATGGACGCTATCAGCTGGTCACGGCGGAGGTGTTGTCGCAGGCCGAGGCATTGTTCGCAGCGTCGGTGGCGCTGAAAGTCGATCCGAACGCGCCGGCCGGCGACGACCCGTATGCGGACCCGCAGTATCAGGTGCCGGACGATCTTGTGTGGTAACGATGCGGGAGGGGCATCAGCCCCGATCCCTTTCACCCGTATTGCCGATCAGAACAACTCATCCACCGGCGTCGCCAGCAGCGCTTCGGCGCTGTGCGCGAGTTCGCGCAGGCGCGAGACGCCCAGATCCCGCACCAGCCGATGCGCGCGATGCGGCAGCGGCGAGTCGGCGATGTCGTGCGGCGCCAGATTCTTGCCGGACACGCCCGGCAGCAGATGGATACCCGCTGCGACATAGCAGTGCTGAACCATCGCCGAGCAGTACAGCGCGCCTTCCTTGGCCAGCAGGTTGTCGCGTTTGCGCAGACGCCGGCTGTGCATCGCGAACATCGTGCCGATGAGTTCGCTCA
>JANLSB010000682.1:0-3935 GCA_031362125.1 Lysobacterales bacterium
CACCGCGATACCGTCGGAATTGTCGAATACAGTGATCGTACCTTCCCGATCTTCGATCGACGAAGGGTAGCCCCGGCGCGCCGCGATATAGAAGCGATTCTGCGGCATCTTGAAGACGATCGTCGGGTCCTTGTATGTCCATGTGCTTATTGCTGCATCGACTGGAAACACCAGGAAGTTGCCGGCGATGCCGCGCCCGGCGTTGTCGACGAATCTGCCGTAGATCCTGCCACCAACTTCATACACGATCATCCCGCGGTCGAGCACAGGATCTATCGCGATCGCCGGCGTTCGCGCGCCCAGGGCGGCAATGGGGTCGGCGTACGCATTGGCGACGACGATCAGCGACAAGCCCATCGCAATGAGTGATGTCCATAAATATTTGTACATGATGCCCTCCATCCATTCAGACAGCGACGCAGCCAGTCGCCGCACGCGAGATGCGTGCGTGCGCGACTGCTTCGCACAGATCGCCAACGGCATGGGTTTCGCGTTGGCATGCAAGTGGTTACGCACATTCTTCCAACGACAGGACAACGTTCTGTCTTCATATGCAGGCTTCGTTGTGTGACGGGCTGTGAGATGCCGTCGGCGATGGGCTGGCGTTGGCGGGGCCTGTACGCAGGCATTCTTCCCGGCATTCGCGACCGCTGGCCGGCGTGCGATCATGGGGGCCCGGCAGACTCTTCCGCGGAATCGACGATGCAAGCGAGCCTGATCACCACCGTGCTGCTGCCGATGGCGCTGGGCATCATCATGTTCGGTCTTGGCCTGCATCTGCGCACCGCCGATTTCGCCCGCGTGCTACGGATGCCCAGACCGGTGGTGATCGGTCTGGCCGCGCAGATGCTGGTATTGCCGCCGATCGCATTCGCGCTCTGCCTGATGTTAGCGCTGCCCGTGCCGCTCGCGATCGGGCTGATGCTGCTGGCGGCCTCGCCGGGCGGCGCCACCGCCAACGTCTTCAGCCACCTCGCGAAAGGCGATGTCGCGCTCAATATCACCCTGACCGCGATCAACAGCCTGCTTGCGTTGATCACCCTGCCGTTGATCGTGCAGTGGTCGATGCAGTATTTCCTCGGCAGCGAAGCTTCGGTGCCGCCGCCGGTGCGGAAGATCGTCGAGGTCGCCACGATCATCCTGGTGCCGGTCGCATTCGGCATGCTGATGCGCGCACGCGCGCCAGCGCTCGCCGATCGCGTGGAACGCGTGGTCAAGCCGCTGTCGCTGGCCATTCTCGTCGGACTGATCGTGCTGTCGGTAGTGAAAGAGCGCGACATGATGCGGGCGCACGCAGCAAGCGTGGCCGGCGTCTGCCTGATGTTGAACCTGCTCAGTCTCGGCGTCGGTTACGGCTGCGCGCGGCTGGCGAAGATCGAACGGCGGCAGGCGATCGCGATCGCATTCGAGATCGGCATCCACAACAGCACGCTTGCGATCTTCATCGCGCTGAACGTGCTGGGACAGTCGGCGTACTCGATTCCCGCCGCGATCTACAGCCTGGTGATGTACTTCACCGGGGCGGCGATGGTTTGGTGGTTCCGGCGGACACCAACCTGACCGGCAAGTATTCCTGGCGAATCAGCGCAACAATACGCAAACCGCGCTGCATGAACCGCCGAACGGTCAATCCACCACGCGACAGAACACCGCCTTCAGATACCGGCTTTCCTGCACGTCGGTCAGCCACGGGTGGTCGGCGCCGGCGCCGGCGACTTTCAGCACCTGCACGGTGCGGCCGGCGTAATACGCGGCGCGGCGCACCGCGTCGAGAAACTGTTCTTCGCTGACCAGGCCGGTACACGAGAACGTCGCGAACAGACCGCCGGGTTTGACCACGCCCATCGCCAGCTTGTTCATGTCGAGATACTTTTTCAGCGCCGGGATGATCTGTTCACGGTCGCGGGTCATCTTCGCGGGATCAAGAATGACGACATCGAACTGCTCGCCTGCGTTGGCCGCATCGCGCAGCCAAGGAAAGAGATCGGCCTGCACGAAACGCGGGCGTACATTGTTCAACTTGCCGTTGGCCTTGGCGATCTCAAGCACGTCGTCGTCGATGTCGATGCCGACCACTTCGCTCGCGCCGCGCGCGGCGGCGTAGACGCCGAAACCGCCGGTGTTGCAGCACAGATCGAGCACGCGCTTGCCGGCGCACTGGTGCGACAGCCATTCGCGATTCTCGCGCTGATCGGCGAAGAAGCCGGTCTTGTGCGCGCCGGCGGGGTCGGCGCGAAACTTGATGCCGTATTCGGTGATGATCGCCGGCGCTGCGGGCTCGGTGCCGCGAAAGTCGAAACTTTCCTGCTTCTGCACGTGCTCGTCGGCGAAGGCGTGGAAGCGGCAGCCCGGGAATTGTTCCTTCAACGCGGCATAGATCCATTCGCGATAACGGAACATGCCGGCGCTGAAATATTCGACCACCAGCAGATCGTCGTAGCGGTCGACGACCAGACCGCTGAGGCCGTCGCCTTCGCTGTGAACCACGCGCCAGGCGTTGCTCACCGCATCCAGCTTCAGCACATCGCGGCGCAGGCTGACCGCTTCGGCGATCTTGCGCGAGAACCATGCGGCGTCGATCGCGATATCCGGGTCGCGCTCCAGCAGCCGCAGCGAGATCCGCGAATGGCCGTTGTAGAAGCCGCGCGCGGTCCAGACGCCGTCGTTGCCGATCACATCGACCAGGCTGCCCGGCTTCGGGCGCTGCACGGGTTTTTCGACCAGCTTCTGGAAAATCCAGGGGTGGCGGGAAGTCCAGCTGTTCTTGAGATGGATCTGCGGAAGGGCACTGTTTTCGTTCATCTTCGTATTGTAGTGGCGATTGACACGCCTCTGGCTTTCCCGGAGCATTGCCGGTTCTGAAGGGGAGTAGCTCCCATTCGTCGCGGTCGTCATTACGAGTTCTGGCTTCTGGCCAGGCTCCGGCCCGGCGGCAGTCGCTCAGGCACTTGGTGCCGACGGCTGCGAGCGAGACCTTCGCCGCACGGCGAAGGTCTGTCCTTTTCGACCGCATGGTCTTCCATGCCAAGTCCAAAATAGACGCCCAGCCTCGCGGTTGGGCGTTTTTCGTTTCTGACTGGAGCATGTTGCATGACCACCATCGGTAGTCCGTTGTTATGGAGCGTGTTCGCTGCGCTCGTCGTTGTCGCCCTGCTGGTCGACCTGGTGCTGATGCGCCACGGTGGCCCCCACAAGGTGACGTTCAAAGAGGCGCTGGGCTGGAGCTTCGGCTGGGTCGCGCTGGCGCTGGCGTTCAACGCCTGGCTGTGGTGGTACGTGGGTCGGGAAGCCGGTGAAGTCGTCGGCGACCGCGTCGCGCTGGAGTTCCTCACCGGCTATTTGATCGAGAAGTCGCTGGCGGTCGACAACATCTTCGTGTTCCTGATGCTGTTCACCTATTTCGCGGTGCCCGAGCTGCAGCGCCAGAAAGTGCTGATCATCGGTATTCTCGGCGCGATCGTACTCAGAGCGATCATGATCTTCGCCGGCGCGATCCTGATCACGAAATTCCACTGGATTCTCTATGTTTTCGGCATCTTTCTGCTGTTGACCGGCATCAAGATGCTGATCGCCGCCGGCAAAGCCCCCGATCTCGAAAAAAATCCCGCGTTGAAGTGGATGCGTGGTCACCTGCCTTTGACCAAGGACTATCACGGCAACGATTTCACCGTGAAGATCGAGGGCAAGCGCTGGTACACCCCGCTGTTCGTGGTGATCGTACTGATCGCCGTGACCGACCTGATCTTTGCGGTCGATTCGATCCCGGCGATCTTCGCGATCACCAAAGACCCGTTTATCGTGCTGACCTCGAATGTGTTCGCGGTGCTGGGTCTGCGCGCGATGTTCTTCCTGCTGGCCGGGATGGCCGACCGCTTCCACCTGTTGCCCTACGGACTTGCGGCGGTGCTGATGTTCATCGGCGTGAAGATGCTGCT
>JANLSB010000686.1:0-6190 GCA_031362125.1 Lysobacterales bacterium
TGGAGCACGCGCTGGAAGCCAAGCGTGGCCTGGGTGTCACGGGCGTCATCTTCGGCCAATGTGGCGACCGAGGTGGCGATGGCGTGCTCAAGTTCACTTCGCAAGCGCGTGAAATCGGCGCTGCAGGCCTTGAGCACGGTCTCGGCGGAGGGATTGTCGAGCAACGCGAGCAGCAAGTGCTCGACGGTCATGTACTCGTGGCGTGCTTCACGGGCGTGCTTGTAGCACTGACCGATGGCGTATTCGAGGTCTTTACTGAACATGGTCGCACTACCCTCCGAGAAGTTCTGCCGGTCGGGGCCAACTGTGCCCTCTTGGGTCACATCAGGCCCCTGAAGTTTCAGGATGGGTTGCGCCACCCCAATGCGGAATACCGAAGATCTGGAACACTGCGTGGTGCTGGAGCGCTTATTGCCTGCCGTCGACTGCTTCAATCGGCCGGGCGATACCCGGCGACGATGCACTCAACGCATGGGCAGATGCAAGTTCCGCGCCATTCCTACAGTGAAACAATCCCGCTGACGAGGAGTTGGGGGCGAGATCAGGCTTTTTCCATGGTGCACAACAAGGGGTGCTGGTTGTGGCGGGCGAATTCGTTCACCTGCGCCACCTTGGACTCGGCAATTTCGCGGGTAAACACGCCGCAGACGCCTCGGCCGCGGGTATGCACGTGGAGCATGACCTGGGTGGCTTTCTCGAGGTTCATGCTGAAGAAACGCATCAGCACCTCCACCACGAAGTCCATCGGGGTGTAATCGTCGTTCAGGATCATCACCGAATACAGCGGCGGCCGCGCCAGCTCGGGTTTGCTGGTCTCGACGGCGACGCCGTGCTCGTGCTCATGTTCGTGTTTGCTCGCCATTGGCGAATTATACGTGGCGACATGGGCACCGAGGGTGCAACCTGCGCTAACAGACACGTTGAAACACATGACCGGTATCCCACCAATGTCGGCGGGATACCGGTGGGCCCGGTCTCACTTTGAAGCGCCGTTGACCTTGGGGCAGCCGGGCGTGCTGAACCGCGTACCGACGTGACGCAGTCGGCTCGCGCTTTCTTCTCTGCAGCAGATAACCCAGGTTGACGAAGCGGTTCGCCGACTCCCCGCTTCGACGCTGGCGCTGACCCGTCGAGTTGATAAAGGTCGCCCGGTGGAGCAGCAAGGCTGATATATGCAGCCGGCCGGTTTTGTATACCCTAGCTCTTCTGCGGGCGCTGTTTTTGAAAGCCCCCCATCGACATCACCGTTAGCGGACCGTAGGCGAGCACCCGTGGACGAGGATCGTCCCGCCGTAACACAATGCTGCCCAGGAACGGTTCTTCCGACCGTTCAATCCAAGGGGAACCGCCCATGTCGTCACCCGTCGTTCGCGCAGCCCTCGTCGGCACCCTACTCCTCACCAGTGCAGTCGCGCCGGCCGTACAGGCCGAGGATGGCTCGGTCAAATCGCGTCTGGACGCCCGCGGCGTCAAGTACACCGTCGACGACGACGGTGATTTCAAGGTCACGTACAACTACTCCAAGGAAAAGCGCACACAGTTGGTATTCGTCAGCGGCAGCACCGAGACGGTCGGTGGTTTCCAGATCCGCGAGATATTTTCGCCGGCCGCACGGGTGGAAAAGGACGGCATCAACGGCGCCAAGGCGCTTGAACTCATGGTTGAAAGCCGCAAGAACAAGCTCGGCGGCTGGGAGCTGAGCGGTGACGTGCTGTATTTCGTGATCAAGCTTCCCGACAGCATGGATGCCGCCCAGTTGGAGTCGGCCATGGATATCGCTGCCGAGACCGCAGACGACATGGAAATCAAGCTGAGCGACGCACGGGACGATCTGTGACCACTGTCGCGATGGCGCCGGATCCGCGCGCATGACTTATCGCGAAGGGCGCTTCTGGCAGCCGGACGTCACTGTGGCCACGGTCGTGGTTGCGGACGGCCGCCTGCTTTGCGTCGAAGAACGGGCCGGCGGTCGACTGGTGATCAACCAGCCCGCCGGCCACCTCGAGCCCGACGAAAGCCTGTTGGAAGCTGCTTTGCGCGAAACCCGGGAAGAGACCGGCTGGGATGTGCGTCTGACCGCGTTTCTGGGTGCCTATCAATGGAAAGCCGCCGAGACCGGGCGTCACTATCTGCGTTTCGCTTTCGCAGCCGAAGCTGAGCATTATGATCCGACCCGCACGCTTGACGATGCGATCGTCCAGACGCTGTGGCTGACGCCCGAAGAACTGCTCGCGGCGCGGGAGCGCCACCGCAGCCCATTGGTCTGGCGGGCGGTCGCGGATCACCTTGCCGGCCATCGATCGCCACTGACGGTGCTGCAGCATCTGGCATGAACCGCGCGTCGTGAGTATGTTCCCGAGCTCGCCCAGAATCATCGTCGGCATGTCCGGCGGCGTCGACTCCTCCGTGACTGCGCTGCTGTTGCGTGACCAGGCCATCGCAGACCCGTCGCGTCAGGTGGCTGGATTGTTCATGCGCAACTGGGCTGACGACGGCAGCGGCGACTGCCGTGCCGAAGACGACCGTCGTGACGCGGTCGCGGTCAGCGGCCGCCTTGGCCTGCCGATCCACTTCCGCGATTTTTCCGGCGAATACTGGTCGGGCGTATTCGAGCACTTCCTCGCCGAGTATGCCGCCGGACGCACGCCGAACCCCGACGTGCTGTGCAACCGCGAGATCAAGTTCAAGCATTTCCTCGACGCCGCGCGCGAACTGGGCGCCGAATTCATCGCCACCGGCCACTACGCCCGGGTTCGCGAACAGGACGGCGCATGGCAGTTGCTGCGCGCCGCCGATCGCAGCAAGGACCAGAGCTACTTCCTGCACCAGCTCGGCCAGACCCAGCTGGCAGCAACCCTGTTTCCCTTGGGTGAGTTGATCAAGACCGATGTGCGCCGGATGGCCGCCGACGCCGGCCTGCCAACCGCCGCGAAAAAAGATTCGACCGGGATCTGCTTCATCGGCGAACGCGACTTCCGTGAATTCCTGTCGCAGTATCTCCCTGCGAAAAAAGGACCGATGATGACGCCAGACGGCCGCCAGGTCGGCGAACATCCGGGCGTGTTCTATTTCACCCTCGGCCAGCGCGAAGGCCTGCAGATCGGCGGTGTACGCGGTTTTGCGGCAGCGCCATGGTTCGTGGTCGGCAAGCGCGTGCACGACAACACCCTGATCGTCGATCAGGGCACGGATTCGCCCTATCTGCTGTCGAGCCGGCTGTGGTCCGAATCTGCGCACTGGATTTCCGGCGCGCCACCGGCCGCACGGTTCGTCTGCACCGCGCAGACTCGCTATCGCCAGCACGATGAAGCGTGTGAGGTCGAGGTGCAGCCGGACGGGACGTTGTCGGTCGTATTCGCAGGCCCGCAGCGCGCAGTCACGCCCGGGCAATCGCTGGTGCTGTACAACAACGAGGTCTGCCTTGGCGGTGCGGTGATTGCGGCCACCGATGCGCCCCTTGAACAACAAAACATGGGTGTGAAGTATGGCGGCTGAAGCCGCTCCTACTAAAGCGCTCCTACAAAACCGCCCCTACGAAAAGCTGATCGAATATGACCATGGATGTACGCTCCCGAGTCCTCGCCCTCGCCGGCCTCCTGCAGGCGCTCAAACTGGTGCGGCAAATCGCTGACACCGGTCACGCCGATGGCGAAGGCGAACGCAATGCGCTCGACAGCGTGTTCCGCGTCGACGCCGTCTCAGCCGAGGCGGTCTACGGCAACGCAAGATCGCTGCGTGGCGGTCTGCTGCTGCTGCGTGACTATTTCACCGACCGCAGCGGCGATCAGGCGTTGCCGAAACTCGGCATGGCGGTGCTGCAGATCGAACGCAGCTTTGTCGCCGATGCGTCGCTTGCGCAGCAGGTGCTGGACGGCATTCAAGCGCTCGAAAGCATTGCCGAACGCCAGGGCAGCATCCACCCGGACGTGATTTCAAAGCTTGGCCAACTGTATGCCGATACCATCAGTCATCTGCGCCCGAAGGTGATCGTGCAGGGCAACCCGCATTATCTGCAGCAAGCGGACGTCGTCGCCGAAATCCGTGCCCTGCTGCTCGCCGCGCTGCGCTCGGCGGTGTTGTGGCGGCAGATGGGCGGGACGCTGTGGGATTTCGTGTTGCGCAAGCGGGCGATGATGGCGGTGATCGAGGCAGAGTTGGATTGAAGCGCAAAAGTATCGCTATCGCATAAAAGAAACCCGGCTTTCGCCGGGCTTTCCATTCGTGGAAAAACTGTCATCCCGAATTCGGGCGAAGCACGGACAGGGATCTGCAGTTGACCGGCAATGCAGCGGATACAACAACAGATCCCTGACAGGTTGTTGAAAAACGTACTTCCTGTACGGTTTTCAAGTAGCGAGTCCGGCACATGTCCGGACTCGCTCCCGGCGAATCAATCGCTTACGACGCGTTTGCTTCGCCGAGGCGGCCCTCCTTGGCCGCTCCAACAGGCTGTTTTCAACAGCCTGCCAAGTCGTTCGGGATGACAAGCATTTGGGATAACTGATTCACGCTGTGACGGTATCCGCCACATCTTTGTAATCGGCGATCCGATCGAAATTCATGTAGCGGTATATCTCGGCGCCATGCGCGTCGAGCACACCCATGTCGGCCATGTATTCGGCCCTGGTCGGGATGCGGCCGAGGCGCGAGCAGATCGCGGCGAGCTCCGCCGAGCCCAGATACACGTTCGCGTTCTTGCCGAGGCGGTTCGGGAAGTTGCGGGTGCTGGTGGAGAACACGGTCGCGCCTTCGCGCACCTGCGCCTGATTGCCCATGCACAGCGAGCAGCCGGGCATTTCCATGCGCGCGCCCGCAGTGCCGAAGGTGCCGTAATGGCCTTCCTTCGTGAGTTCCGATGCGTCCATCTTGGTCGGCGGCGCCACCCACAGGCGGGTCGGGATATCGCGCTTGCCTTCGAGCAGCTTGGCGGCGGCGCGGAAGTGGCCGATGTTGGTCATGCACGAGCCGATGAACACTTCGTCGATCGCCACGCCTGAAACCTCGGAAAGAGTCTTCACATCATCCGGGTCGTTCGGGCAGGCCAGGATCGGCTCGTGCACGTCGGCCAGGTCGATGTCGATGACAGCGGCGTATTCGGCGTCGGCATCGGCCTGCAGCAGCTGCGGATCAGCCAGCCAGGCTTCCATCTTCTTGATGCGACGGGCGAGCGAGCGCGGATCGGCATAACCCTCGGCGATCATCCACTTCAGCAGCGTGATGTTGCTGTTGATGTACTCGATGATCGGTTCCTTGTTGAGATGCACCGTGCAGCCGGCGGCGGAGCGCTCGGCCGAGGCGTCGGACAGTTCGAACGCCTGCTCGACCTTCAGGTCAGGCAGCCCTTCGATTTCGAGGATGCGGCCGGAAAAAATGTTCTTTTTGCCCTGCTTCGCCACGGTGAGCAGGCCTGCCTTGATCGCGTACAGCGGGATCGCGTTGACCAGATCGCGCAGGGTCACGCCCGGCTGCATCGTGCCTTTGAAGCGGACCAGCACCGATTCGGGCATGTCCAATGGCATCACGCCGGTGGCGGCCGCGAAGGCCACGAGGCCCGAACCTGCCGGGAACGAAATGCCGACCGGGAAACGGGTGTGCGAATCGCCGCCGGTGCCGACGGTATCGGGCATCAGCATGCGGTTGAGCCAGGAGTGGATCACCCCATCGCCGGGGCGCAGCGAAATGCCGCCGCGGTTGGAGATGAATTCGGGCAGCGTGTGGTGGGTCTTCACGTCGACGGGCTTCGGATACGCTGCGGTGTGACAGAACGATTGCATCACCAGATCCGCGGAGAAACCGAGACAGGCCAGGTCTTTCAGCTCGTCGCGGGTCATCGGGCCGGTGGTGTCCTGCGAGCCGACCGAGGTCATCTTCGGTTCGCAGTACGCGCCGGGACGAATACCCTGACCTTCCGGCAAACCGCAGGCGCGGCCGACCCTCTTTTGCGCCAGCGAGAAGCCCTTGCCGCTTTCGGCCGGCTGCTGCGGCAGACGGAACAGGGTCGAGACCGGCAGTCCCAGGGCTTCGCGCGCTTTCGCGGTCAGGCCACGGCCGACGATCAGCGGGATGCGGCCACCGGCGCGCACTTCGTCGAACAGCACGTCGCTTTTGACCTGAAATTCGGCGATCACCGCACCGTTCTTCAGCGCTTTGCCATCGTAGGGGCGCAGTTCGACCACGTCGCCCTGCTCCA
>JANLSB010000697.1:0-3447 GCA_031362125.1 Lysobacterales bacterium
GCAGGTTGTCGACGATGGCGTCGTGGCAGCCGGTGGCGGTGCTCAGCACGGTGCCAGCCTGCGCGAATGCCGCGCGATTTTTCGCGGCGAGTGCGGCCGATGCGCCCGATGCCCCGGCATGCGCGTGCAGGCTGCCGCAGCAGGTTTGTCCTGCCGGCACGACGATCTCCAGCCCAGCCGCCGTCGCCAATCGGAACAGCGCTGCGTGGAGGGGGCTTTCGTAGCTGCGGGCGACGCAGCCCAGGAACAGGGCCAACGGTTTGGCCACGGCTGGCCCGCTGTTGACGGCGGGGAGGTTCCTGCGGACAGGGCGGGGGAGCGGTCTGAGACGTCGCGTCAACAAGGGGAAAACAAGCCGGTAGGCTGTCATCAGTGCGGACAGCGCCTGCGGCCGCGCCGTCAGCCATTCCAACGCAAGCTGGCGCGCCGACGTGGGCCGAAGTTCGCGCTGCCGGTCGCGGGTGGCGCGGAGCAGGGCGTCATACTGCACACCCGCCGGGCAGACCGCTTCGCAGCGACGACAGCCCAGGCAGCGATCAAGGTGACTGTCGCCGGTCCTGGTCGGTGCCAGCAGGCCGCTCTCCCAGGCTTTGACCAGTGCGATCCGTCCCCGTGGCGATTCGGCCTCGATCGGGTCCAGCGCATAGGTCGGGCAGCTCGGCAGGCACAGGCCGCACTGCACGCATTGATCGGCCAGCGTTTGCAGGGAAGGCAGTGCACGTGGGGTGGCGCAGGGTGGGGCGGCGGTCACCCGGATATCTTCCCGGAATGAGCGCGATTTCGCGAGACGGTACCCGAAGATCAGCCGGCCAGCAGGCCCTCTGCGATGCCGTGACTTGCGGCGGCCCATCCGGCCGGCTATGATCCCGCTTCTTTGTGGCCCCGCTTCTGCGGTTCCATGACGACAACGCGAGGCGAAATTCACCGGGGCATTCCCGCTGAATCAGTCCGACCAGGTACCACCCACACGAGTTCCTTCATGAAGACTTTCACTGCCAAGTCCGAGACCGTCCAGCGCGACTGGTATCTCGTCGACGCTTCCGGCAAGACGCTCGGCCGTTTGGCTGCCGAGCTCGCCAGCCGCCTCCGCGGCAAACACAAGCCCGTCTACACCCCGCACGTCGACACCGGCGATTATCTGGTCGTGATCAACGCCGAGAAGATTGCGGTGACCGGCAACAAATTGAACGACAAGCTGTATCACCGCTTCACCGGCTACATCGGCAATCTGAAGACCGAAACCCTCGCCCAGGCGTTGGAGCGTCATCCGGAGCGCGTGATCGAGATCGCCGTGAAGGGCATGCTGCCGAAGAATCCGCTCGGTCGTGCCATGTACAGAAAGCTCAAGGTGTACAAGGGTGCCGAGCATCCGCACGCCGCCCAGCAGCCGCAAGTCTTGGATATCTAAACGATGGCTACTCAGCAGAATTACGGCACCGGCCGTCGCAAATCCTCCGTTGCTCGCGTGTTCCTGCGCAAGGGCACTGGCACCATCACCGTCAACGATCGTCCGATCGACGAGTTCTTTGGCCGTGAGACCGCGCGCATGATCGTGCGTCAGCCGCTGGTGCTGACCAGGACCAATGAGCAGTTCGACATCGTCGCCACCACGACGGGCGGCGGCACCACCGGCCAGGCCGGTGCGATCCGTCTCGGTATTGCACGCGCACTGGTCGAGTACGATGAGACCCTGAAATCGGAGCTGCGCAAGGCCGGTTTCATGACCCGCGATGCCCGCGAGGTCGAGCGCAAGAAGGTCGGTCTGCACAAGGCTCGCCGCGCAAGCCAGTTCTCGAAGCGCTAAGCGGTTACAGGGTTGCCGTTGTCGCCAGGCCGGGAGCATCCTTCCGGCCTCGGCGTTACAATCGCAGTGCTGCAGTTCTACAGCCCCGTCGCCAAGCGGTAAGGCACCTGACTCTGACTCAGGCATTCGGTGGTTCGAATCCATCCGGGGCTGCCACTTTCGGAAACCCGTCGCAAGGCGGGTTTTTTATTGCCTGCAGCCCATGCATCGGCGAGGCTGTCGGTGCGCTTGCGTCGGAACCACGCATCGGATCAGAGGTGCGTTCTTAGACCGTCTAATCAGTTCGAAACGGGCATTGGTCATACCTGTCATTTATTACAGGTACACGATGTCGGTCGGCTCCGGATATGGTCGCGTGGTCGGCGTCTGCCGATTGGTAATTCAACAGGGGATGTTGTGCTCGATTTTTTCAGGAAGTGGTTGGGGGGAGGGCAGGGGCCGAAATCGCAGGCATTGCCGCAAGGTGTCCCGTCCGTGGAACAACGCCGAGCCGGCTTAGCCATCGCTTACGACGCCGCACTGGTGCCCGCGCTGAAGCGCGATCATGCTGATCTGGTCAAGCTCTACGGCGCGATCGGCGAACACGCCAAGCAGGGCGATTTCCAGCAAATCCCGCCCATGCTCATGGCATTCAAAGTGCATCTCGAAGGGCATCTCATCGCCGAGAACGTGCGGTTCTACAATTATGTGGAAAACGCGATGCAGGGCGATTCGGAGAGCACCGCACTGGTGCGTAGTTTCCGTCGCGAGATGAACGCGATTGCGCGAGGCGTTGTCGATTTCGTGAAGAAGTATCAGATCAGCGCTTTCGACCAACAGGCCCGCCAGGAGTTCATGGCGGACTACCAGACGGTTTACGGGCTGCTGGCGCAGCGGATCGAGCGGGAAGAGGCCAGTCTCTACCCTCTATATACGCAGTAAAGTCGGGAGAACAGGCTTTCGTATCGTTCTCCAGGACCATATGCGCAGGTTTCGGCGAGACAAGGATGTATCGCTTTCGGCCGACCTTTTCGTCGGTTGTGCCGAAGGGACCGGACTTGGCGAAAGCCATATCCGCGAGTCTGGACAGGCCATGGAAGGTTGGTTCAGGCGTTCCCGCTTTTCCCCAAAACCAAGCGATGGAACCAGGAGGAGTTATGAAAAAGGAAGTCGATAAAGTGCTGACTCCGGCGATGCACCGCCTGCGGCACGAATTGGAAACGCATCCGGTCTTCAAGGAGATCGTCCATACCGAAGCGCTCCAGAGTTTCATGCAAGTGCATGTGTTCGCCGTGTGGGATTTCATGTCGTTGGCCAAGCGTTTGCAGCGTGATCTGACCTGCGTTGAACTGCCGTGGATGCCGCCGAGTAATCCGGTCGCAGCCAGGCTGATCAACGATATCGTGCTTGCCGAAGAGAGCGATGTCGACACCGACGGCCATCCTGCGAGCCATCTCGATCTGTATCTAACCGCGATGCGCGATGTCGGTGCCTCGACCGATCAGTTCGAGCATTTCATGCGTGAGATGCGCGGAGGCGCCTCGTTGGCGGATGCGCTTGCGACGGCGGATGTGCCCCAGTTCGTGCGCGACTTCGTCCAGCACACGATCGGCACCTGTCTGCACGGCAGCACACTGGAAGTGATGGCGAGCTTCTTCTACGGC
>JANLSB010000726.1:0-2649 GCA_031362125.1 Lysobacterales bacterium
CGCAGCCGCGGCATTTATCTGCTGCCGAATCTGTTCACGACCGCAGCCCTGTTTTCCGGGTTTTTCGCGATCATCGCCGCCTCGCAGGGCCGGTACGAGGCCGCTTGCGTGGCGATCTTCATCGCTGCCGTGCTCGACGGCCTCGACGGCCGCGTCGCGCGGATGACCAATACCCAGAGCGAGTTCGGGGTGCAGTACGACTCCCTGTCCGATCTGATCAGCTTCGGCATGGCGCCATCGCTGGTGATGTATCACTGGGCGCTGGCGTCGATGAAGCTGGATGGCGTCACACTCGGCAAGATCGGCTGGCTCGGCGCGTTCCTGTATGCCGCCTGCGCGGCGCTGCGGCTGGCGCGCTTCAACAGCCAGGTCGGGACCGCCGACAAGCGCTGGTTCATCGGTCTGCCCAGCCCGTCGGCGGCCGGTCTGATCGCCAGCTTCGTGTGGACGATGCACGACCTGGGCCTGAGCGGCGAGTCCCTGCGCTACGCCGCCCTGGCTGTGACGGTGATCGCCGGCCTGCTGATGGTCAGCCGTTTCCGCTACCCCAGCTTCAAGGGCGGCAAACCGGGCCCGCACGGTGACCGCATTCCATTCTTCATGCTGTTCGCGATCGTGGTCGCGATCATCGGTCTGGTGATCGATCCGCCGAAGGTGTTGTTGGCCGTGTTCGCGACCTTCGCCGTGTTCGGGCCGCTGATCTCGCGACGGATGGCGCGCAAATCGCTAACGGAGGACGCTTGAATCCTTCGTGGAGCCCACTGCAGCGCGAGATGCTGGAAGCGATGGGGCTGTCGATCTATCGCGCAGTGGGCGTCGCAGTGCCCGGCGAACTGCCGGACGATCCGCTGATTCACGCACTGCTGCGAGCCGCCGGGCGTACCCGCGATGCCGAAGACGCCGTGCGCCTCGCCAAGGCCTGGCCGGCGCCGCGCACGCTGCGCACCGATCCCCGCGTCAAGCGTGCGCTGTGGCCGCAGCTGCGCGCCCTGCGGCGGCCGCCCGCATGAGCAGGCTGTCGTCGAGCATGCTGTCGTGAGCATGACGTCGTGAGCATGACGTCGTGAGCCTGCTGTCGTGAGCATGCCGTCGTCGCCGTTCGTCGAACCCTCGGCGCCGGCGTCGACGACCCTGCGCGCAATGCGCGAGTCCGATATCGGCGCGGTGATGTCGATCGAAACCCGCGCCTATCCGTTCCCGTGGACCGACGGCATCTTCCGCGACTGCCTCAATGCCTGCTACCCATCGTGGCTGCTGATGCAGGACGACATCGTCATCGGCTACGGCGTGATCAGCGTCGCTGCGCGCGAAGCGCACATCCTGAATATCTGCATCGATCCCGACGTGCAGAGTCAGGGCCACGGCCGTCGCCTGCTGCGAGCCCTTGTGCGTGTCGCCCGTGCGCAGAACGCAGAGCGAATTTTTCTCGAAGTCAGACCGTCGAACCCGCGTGCGATCGCGCTGTATTTTGAAGAAGGTTTCAACGAGATCGGCCGCCGCCCGCGCTATTACCCGGCCAACATGGGACGCGAGGACGCGATCGTGATGGCGATGGAGTTGTTGCCCGCCCAGGGCGAGGCTTAAGCGCGGCGCCGTCGAGGCCGCGCGCGCGGCCAGTGAAACCCAAGTTGCAGGGTTCGCCGCTGTTGCTCCTGTGGCTCAAAAAGTCCGTAGGGCGGGCCCAGGCCCGCCGTTGCGATATTGCAGTTGCAGATCGAAGGATAGAAGCAATTCCGATCATTGCTCGATGCGAGCGGAAACGACGTAATGGTGGGCGTGGGCCCGCCATGCATCAGAGGCGCGCGCGCTGCTCGGTCAGCGCCGCGAGCTTCGCGGTCCAGTCGGCCAGACGCAGACGTTCCTGTTCGACCACCGCCGGCGGCACGCTGCCGCCGAAGCGCGCGAGCTTGTCTTCGCTCTTGGTTTTTTCCGAGGCGACGCGCGCGATTTCCTTGTCGAGGCGCGTGCGCTCGGCGTCGAGATCGACCAGACCTTCCAGCGGCACCAGCAGTTTGAGATCGCCGACCACTGCGGATGCGGCAGCCGGTGATTCTCCGGCCAGCGTTTCGATCGACTCAAGCTTGAGCAGGAAGGTGAGCTGCGATGCGAACCGGGCGATGCGCGCGGCATCGTTGGCGTCGCCGTCCTTCAGCAGCAGATGCACCTGCTTGCCCGGCGAAATGCCCAGCGTGCTGCGGATGCTGCGCAGGCTCTTGATGACGTCCTTGAGCCATTCGATGTCGGTTTCGGCGGCGGTGTAATTCTGGCCAGCGAAATCGCTGGCCTGTGGATAGGCGCGCGTCGAAATGCTGTCCGCGTCGATACCGAGTTTCGGTGCGACATTCCGCCACAATTCTTCGGTCACGAACGGCGTCAGCGGGTGAAGAAGGCGCAGCAGCGATTCGAGGACGTAGAGCAGCGTGTGGCGGGTGCTGTCAGCGGCAATCTTGTCATTACCGTTGAGCGCCGGCTTCGTCAGCTCAACGAACCAGTCGCAGAATTCGTTCCACGCGAATTCGTACAGCGCCTGCGCGAGCAGGTCGAAGCGGTAGCCGGCGAAGTGTTCGGCGGCATCGGCGGAGACTTTCGCGAGGCGCGAGAGGATCCACTTCTCCGCGTCGGTGACCGGGTGTGGTGTTGTTGTGGGGG
>JANLSB010000731.1:0-4024 GCA_031362125.1 Lysobacterales bacterium
CAGGGCTGTGCCAACTGGCGCTCGCCAGCGTGTCGGTGTCGCAGGGCGGCCCCATCTATCCGACCATTGGCGCCTCGGGAGGTGTGTTCGGGCTGCTGCTGGCTTACGGCATGCTGTTCCCGAACCAGCGCGTGATGCTGCTATTCCCGCCGATCCCGATGAAGTCGCGGACCCTGGTCATCGTATACGGGGCGATCGAATTGATGCTCGGCTTCACCGGGCTGCAGCCCGGTGTGGCCCACTTCGCACATCTGGGCGGCATGCTGTTCGGCTGGTTGCTGTTGCTCTATTGGCGTCGTTCGTCGAAACCGCCTTCGTCATCCGGACGGGGGACGCGCCCTCTGCGCGTGCTCAAGTGAGGCTTGCGGCCACGTGCCACGATTGCCCGGTCTGGGGCGGACGCCACCGAACCGCTGCGACGGCTGTGATATGGTCCGGTTCGGTGCACGGAGTCCGAGGTCAGCGAGTGGTGGAGCGAACATGAAGTGGGACCCCTTCCTCGTCCTTGAGCAGCTCCTGATCATCCTGGTGATCGCCAGTCAGATCTGGATTTCGATCAAGGTGATCATGTCTGCGGTCGGTGCCGAACAGTACGTTCGGATCATGTCGTTCTCGACAGGCTTCCTGGCGTTCCTGATCACCCGCGCTCTGGGCGTGACCTTCGCCGATCTGATGCTGGCGACCCATTCTGCCGACAGTTCGTTCGGCATTATCGTGATCGGTGCGGTCTTTCCCTTCCTCGTGGGCATCCTGATCTCCGAGGGCACGATCATCGCGCTCAAGCTGGGCACGCCCGTTCCGATCCGGATGCTGTTGCTCATCGCATCGTTCACGCTATCGCAGGCGGCCTACACCAATTACGTTGCGCTCTACTCCAAAGTCACGTCCCTGGACAAGGCCTTCATTCCCAATCTTTCGTACTCGGTCGCGGTTGGTCTGTGGTTGACCTTCCGCTATCGCGACAAGCACACGCCTACCGGCCCCACGTAAGCAGTATGAAAAACGGCGACCAGATGGTCGCCGTTTCGTTATGTTGACAGCGATGACTGGAACAGTGCCCGGGCCGATGCGCTCACCACCATCCCCACCACGGCCACGGCGCCGGGCGGGTGATCACATCGACATGTTCGCGCACCGGCCACAGATAGACGACATCGGCGGCGATCCTCGGAAAGCGGTAATCGTAGTCGCCGATCTTGCGGTTCTCGTAGCCCTCGACGCGGCCGGTGAAGGTGACTTCGCGGGTGTCGGTGAACAGTGCGGGATCGTAGAAACCGCTGCGACAGGCGATGAAGCGGCCACGTGTGTCATCAGCGGCCCAGTACGGGCGGCCGGAGGCGCCAAGCCGGGTCGACAGCACTTCGAAGCACGTGTGGTCGGCCAGTGGTTCAGTGCGGATGATGCGACCTCCCCAGCGGACAAGCGCGCCGGAGCTGTCCTGTTCGGTTGCATCGCGCGGGGAAATGGCAGAGAACGCGCCGCGCAATGGCTTGGTCTGGGTGGCGCAGCCCGCGATTGCAAGGGCCAGCGCGGCGATGACGAAGGTGCGAGCGTGCATGGGGGTCTCCGGAGAATTCAAAACATCTCAAACAATGCCTTCAATGTCAGTGCCGGCAAGCGCGATGCGGTCAAGGTCGGTGCCTTCGCAGATCGCGGATCAACCCCTCCGTCCCGGCGATGCCACCTCGATCGCGAGCGTACCGCCAATCGACGAAACGTGCGCTGAGCAGACGCAACTCTTCCGCCTCCGGACGCATCGCGCACACGCGCGCCACCCAACTGCCGGCCGGTTCGTGCGGCGCGCGGTCCAGCCCAATCCGGCGGTAACGTCGCTCCAGCCTGCGCCACGCGCGCAGCACCGGGTCGCGCTCGCGTTCCTGCCGGGTGGTCAGCCAGAACATGCCCACCATCGCCAGCACAGTCGCGATCACGAACAGCTGGATGAGTTTGGCGGAGTCCAGATCGGGCACACCGAACGATTCGAGCAGCCGCCGCTGGCGAGCGGCGTTGTAACCAAGCACGAAATCGTTCCAGCTGCGGCGCATCCAGTCGCCGACGTTGAAGATCGAGCTCAGCCCGTCGAAGCCGCCGAGCGCACCGGGTCTGCGGTCTGCGATGGTGTCGTAGATGCGCTCCGGTGCGACCGCCGCGGTCGGATCCACGCGCACCCAGCCGCGCCCCTGCAGCCAGACTTCGGTCCACGCGTGGGCATCGGATCGGCGCACCAGCCAGTAGTCGCCGACCGGATTGCGGTAACCACCGACGTACCCGGTCACGACTCGCGCGGGGATGCCGGCCGAGCGCATCAACACCACGAACGCGCCGCTGAAATGCTCGCAGAACCCGGCTTTTTCATCGAACAGGAACTCGTCGACGGTGTTGCGGCCCAGCAATGGTGTGTCGAGGGTGTAGGCGAACTCCGTGCGGATCCAGGTCAGCGCGCGTTTGACAATGGCGTTATCGCTGGCAGCGCTGGATGGGCCGGAGTCGCGACGCCATTGTTCGGCCAAGTCCCTTGTACGCGGGTTGAAGCCGGGGGGCAGACGCAGCGCGAGCCGCCTGAGCGCCGGGTGCAGATCGGTTTCGAGCGTGGCCTGCGGGGCCGAGCGCATCCGCCAGCGGGTGATGCCGTTCAGCGGTTCATCGCTGCGCAGACTGAAGTCCTTGCCCAAGTGCGTGCCTGGGGGTGCGGCCAGCGGCAGCTCCAGTGCGACCAGCTGGCTGCGTTCCGTTGGCTCGATCTCCAGCTGGTACTCGTACTGTTTCGGCCCCGGCATGGCCTTGGCGCTGCCCATTGAGCGCGACCACTCCACAGCGGTCCAACTGCGTCCGTCGAAATCCCACAGCACCGGGCCGCGCCAGTACATCTGCGATTGCGGCGGCGCATCGCCGATGAAGGTCGCACGCAGCGCGGGGCTGTCGTCGGCGATCAGGTCGATCCAGTCGCCCGGCGTCATTCTGTCCGACAGTCCGGGGCGAGTCAGCGCGCGCTCGGGCACGCCCCATATCGGCACGCTGAACCGCGGGAACAGCCAAAACACCACCAGTGCCAGCGGTAGTCCGATGCCGATCATCCGTGCCACCACGCTGAAGCGGTGCCAGGGTTTGCCCTGCTGCCAGGTTTCGCCGGTTTCGGTTTCCGCGAGTTTCAGCAGTGCCGCCAGCACGATCACCGCTGCGAGCAATCCCAACATCAGCGACAGCGGCCCCTGATCCAGCAGGAAGGTCGCGAATGGAGCGAACAGAGCGAAGCCGAGCAGGCTGCGGGCATCGCGCAGGGTCTGCATTTCCACCGGTTTCAGCGCCAGCATCGTGGCCAGCAGCGCGCAGCCGGTATCGCGGCCGAATCTGAACTCGTAGCGGGTCATGACCGTGCCCAGCAGGGCCAGGATCAACAGGAACCGCAGCCAGCCGGGCGCACGGCCGTCACGTGCGAGCAACGGAATGACGACCGCAACCGCTCCGATGCCCAGCGCCAGCATCGGCGGCACCTGCAGGAGCAGCGGCAAAAGACAGGCTGCCGAGGCCGCGAGCGCCCAGCGTCGGGCGATGGGGTCCAGCGGCGGCGCCATGACTGTGACTTTCGCTTCAGCCACGGCCGATCCCATCCGGCATCAGCGCCAGTGCCTTGAGGCAAGCATGACGGTGCAAATTGCCCTGCGCCGGCCCCAGCGGTGGTTGTCCGGGCAGTATCAATCGATAGCGGCGGCCGTCGCGTTCGGCCTCATCGATCCAGCGAGCGAGCCGGCGGATGCGCGCTTCGTAAGGCAATGCATTCAATTCGCGCCAGTCCAGATCGATATCGGCGCCGAGCGGTTGCTCGTATTCGCGTACCAGCAGTTCACCGCGCCGCGCCGAGGGTTTCCAGGCGATTGCTCGGCGCGAGTCCCCCCGGCGATAAGTGCGCAGATGATGGAGATCGTCGCCGCTCGGATGCATCCGGGCGATGGCCTGATCGCCGCCGCCTTCCGGCAGCGGCGGGCCGTTTGCTTCGGGTGCCGGATACACCAGCAGCGGCGTTTCC
>JANLSB010000696.1:0-1725 GCA_031362125.1 Lysobacterales bacterium
AACCGCCAGCGAATCTCGAGAACTACCCATCCGGCTTCCGGGATTCCATCTATACGATTTATCGCGGCTCGCAAGCAAACGACATATTCAACGGGGCGATTTCCTTCGACCCGAGATCCACCAGTATGCAGCTGATTCTGACCGATCCGCCGCCGGCCGTCGACGGCGCGCCGCTCTACACCACCGTCGCCCCGTATGCGTATTGGGCGAAAACCCTGGACTACTACACATATTTGCATACTCACCTCGACCAAAGCATCGGCAGGATTCTGGCCGAGGTGGAATCGATGCCGGTCGCAGCCAGGCCATTGATCGTCTTCACCTCCGATCATGGTGAATATGCGGGTTCGCACGGCCTGCGCGGCAAAGGTCTCGCCGGCTTCCGCGAAAGCACGCAGGTCCCTCTCTACGTGTACGACACCAACATGGCGTCCGGCTTCACTGTCGGTGCGCGCAAGGCCATGACCTCCAGCGTCGATGTGCTGCCGTTGATCTGTTCTCTGGCCGCAGGCGAATCCACTCTTTGGATTCAGAGCAATCAAGTCTACTCGACGCAATGGGCGGCACGATTGCGTCTGTACGATGCGCTGTTCAACACCAGTTTCACCGGCCGCAGCTGTGTGCTGCACAGTTTTGACGAGCCAACGGCGGGCACGACCGACCAGAACGGCAACCCTACGCCTTATCACATGATCGCCTATCGCACTGCGACGACCTTGATATGCGCGTATTCGACCTGGGACGAGACGAAGCAGACGATCAACCCGCAAAGCACACGCTACACCGCGCACGCGCTCGGCGGCGCATCGGGCGCACTGGAGATGACCCGCACCTCACAGACATTGCAGCAGATTTCGGCAATGAATACGGCGATCGCAAATGAGCTTCGCGCAGCGCTTCCCCCACAGCAGCGGATTGCGTCACGCAATGCGAACCTGCAGCGCGTCCATTTCAACAACAGCGTGATCATGGACGCCTTGCCTGGTTTGGTATGGGACAGGGTGAATTGGTGACGCGCCTCGCATGCAGTGCGGATGGCGAGGAAGACTGGGACACCCGCAATCTGAAGTGCAGAGCGCGTAGGGCGGACTCAAGCCCGCCGAGTAGAAGCGGCGCTGCGCCCGGGCTATGATGCGTGACCGCCGGGCTTTCGCGCCTGCATCAGGAGATCATCATGTCGGACGACGCAACGACCATCACCCCTCTGCATCCAGGCCGCCTGACGGTCTGCACCTATGGCGGATTCGCGCCGGTCTGTTTCAAGAACGCGGCCGGTGAGCTCATTGGTCTGGACGTGGCGTTCCTGGCTCGCTTCGCCAAGAGCGAGGGGCTTGCGCTCGACATGATCGATCGTAGGTTCGATGGCATCTGGGCGCTGCCGGGCAAGGACGAGTGCGACATCGCTGCGGCCGGCATCACCAGGCTCGATTCGCGGTACGTGGGTGAGGGCGGTTCCTGGAGTGACGCTTATTTCCGGGTCAATCGGTCGCTGCTGGTCCGAACTGCCGAGCAACGGGTGTTCGATGATCATGATTCGCGCGGCGGCAAGAAGATCGTCGTGACCCGCGGTTCGACCGCGGACATCGATGCGAAGGCGCGCTATCCCGATTGCACGCTCCAGTACGTCGATGAGGTCGCCAAGGGCCAGCACGACCCGCAGGAGTACGTCGTCAAGACGCTGCTCGCGGGGCACGAGGCCGATGCCTTCGGAGAGGGCGACGTCAG
>JANLSB010000840.1:0-1809 GCA_031362125.1 Lysobacterales bacterium
CGCACCGATGTTTCTGGATGCCGGCGATCGCAAGGTGTCGGTGCTGGTGACATTGCCCGACCCGCAGATCGTGCTGTTCGGCGATTTCCTCAGCAAGAACGAATGCGACCGCCTGGTGGAAACGGCGCGGCCGCGCATGCAGCGCTCGCTCACCACGGACCTGAAGACCGGCGACAACAAACTGGACGTCATCCGCACCAGTCGCGGCATGTTCTTCAGTCGCGGCGAGAACCCGCTGGTGCGCACGATCGAAGCGCGCATCGCGCGCCTGCTGGCGTGGCCGGTCGAAAAAGGCGAACACCTGCAGATGCTGCACTACAAGCCCGGCGATCGTTACGAGCCGCACTACGACTATTTCGATCCCGCTGGCGATGCCGCACCGGCGCTGCTCGCCCGCGGCGGCCAGCGCATCGCAACCTTGCTGATCTATCTGCGCGAACCCGAGCGCGGCGGTGAAACGATCTTCCCGCATCTGGGGCTGCGCTTCGCGGCCAAGCGCGGCTGCGCGCTGTTTTTCAGCTACGACCGCCCGCATCCGTCGACCAAAACCCTGCACGGCGGCGCGCCGGTGATCGCCGGCGAAAAATGGGTCGCGACCAAATGGCTGCGCGAGGGTGTGTTCACCTGAGGCGATGCCGATGGCGATTTCCGGCAGTTCGGAGCTGCGACAAGCGCTATCGGGTCATCCGCGTCAGTGCTGATCTTCGACCCCTCCCCAACCCTCCACTTTGCTTTGCGAAAGGGAGGGGGTGATGTTTTCCCTTGAATCGAAAATCCTCTAGCGCTTCAGCCTCCAAAAACTCAAGTCATTCTCGGTCACCGGCAACAGCCGATTGGTGGTGACGGTGGCCTTGCCGTTCAACATCAGATCGCGCATGTGATACAGCAGCGCTTCGGCTTGGGCGAAGTACGAGTGTCCCAGCAGATCCAGGTCGAAATCCGGCACTGCGATGGTGTCCATGTCCGGAGCCACGGTGTACGGCTTGAAATAGCCGGCGCGGGCGGCGTCGTGGAGTTTCGATGACACATGCACCGGCAGGTCGCCGTCGGAGGAGTAGAGCGTGGTGCGTTCGCCGTGTTCGGCGTAAAGCGCGGCCAGATTCAGGAACAGGTCGCGGTCCACGTCCGGCGCGGCCAGGAAGATCTGGCCGAATGTCACCTTGCCGCGCGTCTCGGCGTTCGCGGCGATGCGCTGCAGCGCGCGCAGCAGGCCACGGTTGCCCATGCTGTGCGCGATGATGTGCACCTTCTGCGCGCCGCAGTGCGCGGTGAAGTCCACCAGGAAATCGGTGATCGCCTGTTCGCTGGCTTCGATGCTGGCTTCGTCCACCGGATAATCCACCACGTTGCCGCGCGAGGGCCAGCTGAAGAACGCGGTCGCGCCCGGCACCGCGAGGTCCATGCCGATCTGCGCCGCGCGGATCGCGGCTTCTTCGAACGAGACGTTGAATCCGTGCAGGAACACCAGCGCATGCGACGGCTCACCGGCGTCCTGCGCATCGCGCATGGTCTGCTGGAGTTCGGCCAGCCACGCGTCGTGCGACAGCGTACTCAACTGCTGCAGCCGCAGGGTGTCGTCGCGCAGATCGAAGCGCAGCATTTTTTTCCAGAACGATGTGCCGATCTCGCCGAAGCGGTGGCCTTCCGGCACCAACACTTCGGCCCGCCCGCGCGTGGTTCGGTCGTTGCGTGCGGTGCCGAAGCCGCCGCGGCCATCCAGTTTGCGGTTGGTGCCGAACCAGACGGGAAAAACCGTGCCTCCATCGGCGATGGTGTCTCTGATCACACGTTCGGCCCCTAGGACGTGCG
>JANLSB010000844.1:0-3766 GCA_031362125.1 Lysobacterales bacterium
CGCCGTGCTCCACCCGCGTGCGCAGGCTGACGCTGGCGGCGCCGGCTTCGATCGCGTTGCGGACCAGATTCCACACTGCCTGGGTCAACCGATCGGCGTCGCCAGGCAACTCCGGCAGCGACGGGTCGTAATCGCGGACGAGTTTGACCGCCCAGCCGGCGTCGCTCTCTGCCAGCCGCAGCACGCGCTCCAGCACCACGTGGATGTTCAGCGGCTCGTGCGCGCGCGCCGGCTGCGGCGACAGCAGGCGGTCGATCAGTTCGGTGAGCCGCGCGACTTCGGATTCGATCAGTTCGGTGAGCTCGCGCGCCTCGTCGCTCTCGACCCGCCGCGCCAGCAGCTGCGCCGCGCCCTTCAGGCCTGCCAGCGGATTGCGCAGCTCATGCGCCAGACCCTTCAGCGCTGCGGACAGCGCCGAAGGCAGCACGGTGGCCGGGTCGTCGCCCGGGAATTCGTCGACCGGATGCGCCTCGATCCACCAACCGCCGTCCGCACGCTGCGACAGCAGGGCATCGGCGTAGGGCCGGGTATCGCTGCCCGGGAAACCGAAATGCAGCCGACGCAGCCGGATCTGTTCGCCCGCCGGCGGCTCGGCCAGAATCCGCGCCAAGCGCTGGCCCTCCACCTCGAACGCCGCCAACGGCAGCCCGCTCAGGCGCCGCTGACTCACCCCCAGCCAGCGCGCGAAGGCCAGATTCCCGCCCTCCAACCGCCCCGCCCCGTCGCACCAGGCAACTGGGGTGACGAGGGCGTCGAAAGGGGTAAGGTCGGGGGGCATTGCACCAATATAGTGCAATCAGGCCGGAAGTTTGAGCGTGTGCGGCGTCAGGAAGGCGCGAAACAGGGCGCCTCCCCCGATATCGACACGCTACAAGAGCTTGCGGCCGGTGTGGCGTGCCGGTGTGGCGGGCGGTGGCGGAGATTTTTCCGGAGATTTTTCAGCGACCAGAAGAGAGTGGGTGTCCCAGTCTTCCAATCGAACGCAAAGACTCGGCTTCGGGCGGTCCCGCAGATACGAGCGGTTTATGGATACTGCATGTCATTGACGGATCAACATCAAACCCTCTCCTACGAGAATTCGCCCCCCGGTGCTCTCGAATTCCTCAATTGTCATTTCGCCAATTGAATGGCTTTCTCCCGAATTACAGCATGGGCAAGAGAACACCAGCACAGGTGGCCGGTAGCTTTTCATGAAGTCCTGAAAGCTCAATCCTGCCGCTGAGTCGTTTTTTTCCTCTACGCGCAAAAGACGCACAACCCTGAAATCGTTGCGGCCGAGCATCTTCTCTAAGTCCATCTCGATCAGAAGATTCCGCGAATCATCACCCTTCTCCCAAATGTCAGGAGATACCTGGAAAAGCACAATCTCATTGGTATCACAAGCGCTCGCCGAAGACAGATACTCCGTGTCGAGGTCATCTTCACCCGCAAATATGAAGTGCGGAAACTCACTCAGACATTCCTGACAGCGGAGTCTGAGGAGTGTGCCTTCAACGGCTCGATTTGAAGTGATCATGGCCTCACACTCCGTGCATTGAACAGCACCACGTTCACACCACCATTCGCTTGAGCCGACGGAGCGATGATACCGCGATAGCCGTTCTGCTGAGCCCATAGACCCAAAGGCTGAGTCACCTGATATCGCCAAGCGGTGGTGCCGCCTGTGCGTGTGATATCGGCAAGACCGACTCCCAAGTTCTGGCGAACTGCAGGGTTTGTCAGATCAAGGAGGCCGGGGATTGATTGATTACTGAAGACATGCAATTGCCTGCCCGCGAGTGAACCTCCCACCTCAGCCTCGACAATACGAGCGCTGCTTCCGAAATACAGACCGCCCTGACCCGGGCCCGTGTAACGGTGACTTGCCGCGACCGTGTTCGGGTGTATCAAGAGCGGATCGTGTCCAGGACTTGTAGCTCTGTACAACGCGCCTTCGAACGTCACCGAGCGTGGCAACGCTCGGGTCGCAACCACGCTCAGATCGTCGAAGAAACTCCGCAACTGGCTGGCTCCCCCGCGAGCGAGTTCTGCCCCGCGCGTAGCCACCATCCTGCCCAGCGTGGTCGCGCCGCGCGCCGCCGCACCCGCGCCTGTCGCCATCAGTGCGATGTTGACCACTTCAAACACAAGATTGCCTGCAGCCCGACCGAAATCGAAGAAAGCGCCGGGAGCGAAGCTGCCATCACGAGGCAATCTGCCATAAGCATTCTGTGTTGCCTCAAGGGAGTTGAAGAAACCGCCAAACAATGCCTCGCTCGCCGAATCCCACTTCTTGCCCCAGGAAGAGGTGACAAAATCCTTGACCGAGCCGATCAACCCGGTCATGGCGTTGAAGTCGTCGCGATAGTGACGCTCTGCGAAGCTGTCGAAACCAAGTGCTTTGAGGCTGGCGTACCTCAGCGTGCCATCGACTTGCCCTGCCAGGGTCGCGAGACCACGTACGACCTCCCAACCCTTTTCGGCAATGCCGAAGGCCACCCCGACCCCCATCGCCCCATTGTTGCCGAAAGCGGCAAGCCCTGTCGTGATTGAGTTGACAAGCGCTTCTCGTGCACGCTGATAACTGGTCTGCTGGAAGTAGACGCCATCGCCCTGCACGTTGTTCAGAATGCGCTCTGGCGTGAATAGACGAACGCTCGCCTGGAAGATGTCGCTCGAAGAGGTCGAATACGTCCGTTCGCTGCCGCCAACGCTGAGCGTGAACGAGACGTCCTTGTAGTTCGCGGCCATGCCCTGCATCGCAAGCATGCCGTTCAGCGCGCCCGTATCCATCGCGACACCAGCATCGTTGGTGTAACGAATGCCGGCCTTGTCAGCAACCCACTCCGCGACCTCTTCCATGTACGCACCGAGCAGACCAGCAGCACCTTCGCTGGTGTTGGCGCTATCAAGCAGAGCCTGGTTGAATCTGATGGTGCCGGTCTTTGAATCGTAGGCGGCATTGGCCGCCTTGCCGTCAGCGGTCGTCAAATTGGAGACCGCTTCGAACGTCAGCGGATGTTTGCCATCCAAGACTTGGGTACGCAGGGTCAACAGCCTCGCGCGCTCCTGTTCGTTGTCCGCATTGCCGATCGCCTGGTCGATGATTTTGAGCTGAGCATCGGTACCGCCCAACTCGAGCTCGGATCGGCCAACCTTCGACAACGCACCCACTGCAGCATTCGCCAAAGCATTGCCGAATGCATCGAGGGCGATGCTGCCGTAATCGATCGGACCGCCGACACCGAAAGCCTTGCGAACGTTCGCGCCAACCGCACCGCCGATGAAGTTGCTGGCCAGATCCTGGCCGAACTTCGAATCGATGACGGATGCGATACCAGGTGCGATCGCTGCGCTGATGGCGCCGGTCACTGCGCTTGCCGCGATCGATTTCCAGCTGAAGCTGACGTCGATGCCTGCAGCCCGATTCGCGGCGTAAGACGTCACTCCTCCGACCCCAGCGGTGATTGCGCCGCGTGCGATGTGAGCGTATTTCCCTGCGCCTGCGAGGTCCTTGATGATCCCGGTTCCGCCAATACCGGCGGTCAGGCCGGCGGTCAAACCGCTGGCGAATGCGCTTCGCAGACTGATCTTGTCGACGACACCAAGCGCCTTGCCGACGACTTGGCTGGCGATACTTCCGACAAATCCGCCCACGGCAGCGGCACCGATCGCGGTCCCGATTCCGATTGTGCCGGCCGTGACGGCAGAACCTGTCAAGACTGCGGCACCGGTCGAGAAAATACTGCCGATGGAGGCGCCCGCCGGTGCCGCCAACGCACCGGCG
>JANLSB010000722.1:0-6057 GCA_031362125.1 Lysobacterales bacterium
CTGGCGGATTCGACCGCTGTCCATCAGCGCGATGCGGGTCGCCATGGTCATGGCCTCTTCCTGATCGTGGGTGACCATCACGCAGGTCACCCCTGACTTTTCGATGATGTTCACCAGCTCCAGCTGCATCTGCGAGCGCAGTTTCTTGTCCAGCGCACCCATCGGCTCGTCCAGCAGCAGCAGCTTCGGCCCTTTGGCCAGCGAGCGCGCCAGCGCCACGCGCTGCTGCTGGCCACCGGAGAGCTGATGCGGTTTGCGTTTGGCGTATTTCTCCATCTGCACCAGCTTCAGGACACCGCTGACGCGATCGTCGATCTGCTGTTTGCTGAGGCCATCCTGTTTGGGGCCGAACGCGATGTTCTGCGCGACGGTCATATGCGGGAACAGCGCATAGGACTGGAACATCATGTTGATCGGCCGCTCGTAGGGCGGCAGGTCGTTCATCAACTGGCCGTCGTGGTAGATCTTGCCGGACGTCGGCCGCTCGAACCCACCCAGGCAGCGCAGCAAGGTCGACTTGCCGCAGCCGGAGCCGCCGAGCAGCGCGAAGATCTCGCCTTTGCGGATGTCCAGGTTGGTGTCTTCGACCGCGACGAAGCCGTCGAACTCCTTGCGCACATCGACGATCCGCAGGTACTGGTCGCTGTCTTTGTCTTTGCCGTTGTTGCTGTGCTCAGTGGCCATCGATGATTCCCGTCGTGTCGTACAGCGCGAATGCGGAGCCGGACGTGCCGGCCCCGTGGAATCAGCGTCCGGTTTTCAGGTCGGTCCAGATGCGCGTGTACTGCTCGGCCACCTTCGGCGACACAACTTTGAAGGTCCACAGCTTGGCGGCGACTTCCGGCGGCGGATACAGGGTCGGATCGTTGAGGATTTCCGGCAGGATCATCGGCTTGGTCGCGGGAATCGCATTCGGATAGCTGATGAAATTGGAATTCGCGGCCATCACCTTCGGATCGAGCAGATTGTTGATGTAGGCATAGGCCGCATCGATGTGCCGGGCATCCTTCGGGATCGCCAGCATGTCGAACCACTGCGGCGCGCCTTCTCTGGGAATCGAATAGGCGATCTTGACGCCGTTGTCGGCCTCCGCTGCGCGGTTCCGCGCCTGGATGATGTCGCCCGACCACGCCAGTACCAGACAGGTGTCTCCGCTGGCGAGCGCATCGATGTACGACGAGGAATGGAATGTGGTGATGTACGGGCGGATCGCTTTCAGCAGCGGCAATGCTTTGGCGATGACGGCCGGATCTTCGCTGTTGGGGTCTTCGCCCTGGTAGAACAGCGCGATCTTGATGATGTCGATCGGCGCATCGAGCACGGTGACGCCGCAATCCTTCATCTTCGAGATGTTCTCCGGTTTGAAGATCAGATCGAGGCTGTTGGTGATATCGGTGCTGCCGAACGCGGCCTTGACCTTGTCGACGTTGTAGCCGATTCCGGTGGTGCCGATCATGTACGGGATGCCGTACTGGTTGCCCGGATCGAGGTTCTCCAGACGCTTCATGATCGTCGGATCGAGGTTGGCATAGTTCGGGATCTTGCTTCTGTCGAGCGTATGGAACACGCCGGCCTTGATCTGGCGGCCTAGGAAATCGGAGGACGGCACCACCACGTCGTAACCGCTGGAGCCCGCAAGCAGCTTGGTTTCCAGCACTTCATTGCTGTCGAAGACGTCGTAGACGACCTTGATGCCGGTGGCCTTCTCGAAATTCGGATTGGTGTCCTCGGCGATGTAGTCGGACCAGTTGATGACGTTGACGGTTTTTTCGCCGCCGCCGGATTCGGTACCAGCGGCCTTGCCGCCATCCGCGGCGGGTTTGTCGCCGCCGCTGCAGGCGACGAGGGAGGAGACGGCAACGGACAGACCCAGCATGCGCAGTTTCATGGCTTTCCTCTCGCCCGGTCGGGCAACGGTGACGTGGGGGGTGGTTCTCTTGACGGAGTGTCGCGCGACGCTGCGACATCCGCCAGTGGTCATGCGTGCTCCAGCGCGGCGGCGGTTTCGTTCAGCGACTTCCATGCCTTCTCGAACAGCTCGTCGACCTGCTCGCGACTGATGATGAGCGGGGGCGACAACAACATCGAATCATAGGTCGCCCGCAGGATCAGTCCGTTGCGCAGGGCCATATCGCGGCAGAGCATGCCCACCCTGCCCTGGTCTTCGAAGAACGCGCGTTTGCCCTTGCGGGGGACCAGCTCCAGCGCGCCGACCATCCCGGCGATGCGGGCCTCGCCGACCAGCCGGTGTTCGCCCAGTTCGGCCCAGCGCTGGGCCAGATACGGGGCGATCTCGGTGCGGGCGCGATCGACCACGCGCTCTTCCTGGAGGATGCGGATGTTCTCCAGCGCCACCGCAGAGCAGACCGGATGCCCGGAATAGGTGCAGCCGTGGGCGAGTTCGCCGCCCTGCGTCTTCAGCACGCCGGCCACGCGGTCGTTGAACATCGCCGCGCCCAGCGGGATGTAGCCCGAGGTGATGCCCTTGGCGAGGGTCATCACGTCAGGAGTGAAGCCGAAATAGTCCGCACCGAACCATTCGCCGGTGCGGCCGAAGCCGCAGATCACTTCGTCGGCGACCAGCAGCACGTCGTACTTGCGGCAGATCCGCTCGATCTCCGGCCAGTACGTCATCGGCGGGATGTACACGCCGATCGCGCCCATGATCGGCTCGCCGATAAAGGCGGCAACGCGGTCCGGGCCAAGTTCGAGAATCTTGTCTTCGAGCCTGCGCGCGGCCAACAGCCCGTATTCTTCCGGCGCAATATCGCCACCGTCGGCGAACCAGAACGGCGGATCAATGTGGTGGATATCGGGGATCGGCAGCCCGCCCTGCCTGTGCATGCCAGCCATGCCGCCGAGGCTGGCGCCCGCCATCGTGGTGCCGTGATAGCCGTTGTGGCGGCCGATGAAGATGTTCTTCTGCGGCTGGTCCTGCACCGCCCAGAAATGCCGCACCAATCGCAGGATGGTGTCGTTGGCCTCGGAGCCCGAATTGGTGAAGAAGGCGTGGTTGAGATCGGCCGGCGTCAATTCCGCCAGTTTGGCCGAGAGCAGAATCGCAGGCTCGGTGGTGCACTGGAAGAAGCTGTTGTAGTACGCCAATTGCGTCATCTGTTTTGACGCGGCCTCGCCCAGTTCCCTGCGGCCGTAACCGACGTTTACGCACCACAGCCCGGCGAAGGCGTCGAGCAGCTTGTTGCCCTCGGCGTCCCAGACGTAGGCACCCTCGCCTTTGACCAGAATGCGCGTGCCCTTCTTCGCCAACGCGGCATTGTCGTTGAACGGATGCAGATGGTGCTCGGCGTCGAGCTGCTGCAGGTGTGCGAGATCGGTTTTATCCATGATGGTTCCCGAATATGCCGTAGTAGCGGCGCAAGCCGCGATGATGCAGCCGGAGATGCTTCGCGGCTTGCGCCGCTCCTACGAAAGAGAATGGTCAAACGTTCAACAGCAGGAACTCGCGCTCCCACGAACTGATCACGCGGAAGAAGGTTTCGTACTCCTTGCGCTTGACCGAGATGTACGCGCGGACGAAACGCGCGCCCATCAGGTCGTGCAGGATCGTGCAGGTTTCCAACTGGTCGAGGGCCTCGCCGAGCGAGCGCGGCAGCTCGAAGCCGACGTCCTGCGCGCTGATGGTGAGCGGCGCGGTCGGCTGCAGTTTCTCGCGGATCCCGAACAGACCGCAGGCCAAGGTCCCGGCCATCGCCAGATAGGGGTTGGCGTCGGAGCCGGCGAAACGGCTTTCGACGCGGGTGTTCTCCGGCGTGTCCATCGGCACGCGCAGACCGCAGGTGCGGTTGTCGTAGCCCCACTGCACGTTGATCGGCGCGACCTGCCCCAGCGCCAAGCGGCGGTAGGAGTTCACGTTGGGCGCGAAGAACGCCATCGCCATCGGCACGTACTTCTGCAGCCCGCCGAGATAGTGCTCGAAGAGCTTGCTGTGCTTGCCCTCGCCTTTTCCCGCGAACACGTTCTTGCCGGTTTTGACATCGACCAGACTCTGGTGGATGTGCATCGCGCTGCCGGGCTCGTTCTCCATCGGTTTGGCGAGAAAGGTCGCGTATACGCCGTGGCGCAGCGCGGCTTCGCGCATCATCCGTTTGAACAGAAACACCTGATCGGCGCGCGACATCGCATCGGCGTGGATGAAATTGACCTCGAGCTGCGCCGCGCCGGATTCGTGGATCAAGGTGTCCACGTCGAGGCCCATTGCATCGCTGTAGTCGTACATCAGGTCGAGGATCGGGTCGAATTCGTTGACCGCATCGATCGAATACGACTGGCGCGCGGTTTCCGGCCGCCCGGAACGCCCGGCGGGCGGCTGCAGCGGGAAATCCGGATCGGTGTTCTTCTGGACCAGAAAAAATTCGACCTCGGGCGCGACCACCGGCCGCAGGCCCAGCGCTTCGTAAGCGTCGAGCACGCGCTTGAGCACGTTGCGCGGCGCCAGCTCATGGCGTTCCCCGGTCTTGGTGTAGCAGTCGTGGATGATCTGCGCGGTGGGATCGGTGGCCCACGGCACCAGCCGCACGGTGTCCGGATCAGGACGCAGCAGCATGTCGGCGTCGGAGGGCGAGATCAGGTCGTAGTAGTCGTCGGGGTAGTCGCCGGTGACGGTGGTGGCGAAGATGCCTTCGGGCAGTCGGGTGCCGTAGTCATGCGAGAACTTGTCGGCGGGGATGATCTTGCCGCGCGCGTTGCCGGTGATATCAGGCACCAGGCATTCGACCTCAGTGATATGTCGATCCTTGAGCCAGCGCAGCAGCGCGTGCTCGCCCGGCTGTTGTTCAGGCGCTTTGCGCGCGGCGGCGCGTGCCGGCGTTGTCGCACGCTGGGACGCAGCGGTGCGTTTGGATGCGGTCTTGCGTGGGGGCTTTTTCGGACTCATGCGGTCATCGTACCCGTTGATTGGCGCGTTGGCGGCAGGCATCGCCGAAAGCGCGGAAGATGCCGCGATAGAAAGCGTTATCCGCCACGCGCCATTCCGGATGCCACTGCACTCCCAGCAGAAAGCTGTCGCCGTCGCGGCGATAGGCTTCGATCAATCCGTCCGGCGCGGTCGCTTCCACCATCAGACCCTCGCCAAGATGCGCAACCCCCTGTCCGTGCAGCGAATTGACCATGGCGGTATCGGCACCTGCGATGCCCGCGAGCAGGCCGCCCGTGATAAGCGCAACCGGATGGGTCGGCGCGTATTGCGCATCGAGCGGATCTTCGAGATTCTCGCGATGGTCCATGAGACCGGCGACCTCATGCACTTTCTGATGCAGGCGTCCGCCGAACGCAACATTGACCTCCTGGTAGCCGCGGCAGATGGCGAGGATCGGCAGGCCGAGTTCGATCGCCAGCGGAATCAGCGCCAGATTGGTCTCGTCGCGGGCAGGATCGTGGAGATTGCCGGCATAGCTGGGCTCGTCGCTGTAATGGTGCGGCTCGATATTGCTCACCGAACCGGTCAGCAGGATGCCGTCCAGGCCCTCCAGCAGCGGCCGCAGAGGCAGCGCCGGCTGAAGACCGGGAATCAGCAGCGGCAGACAACCGGCGCCATCCACCACCGCGCGGACATACTTCTCCCCGACCGCCAGAAACGGGTGCGGACCGATCATCTTGCGGTCGGTGGGCAGACCGACCAACGGTAACCGTTGCGATGTTGGAGACATGCGAAACGCTCGTGGCGAGACCTCGGGGGTGTCCTCCGCACGTTAACCGGCATGTTCGATTTCTGCAACACTCGGCCTTCCAAAAGACCGTTCGAGCACCTGTTGAAGGGTCATGGCACCAATTATTCGCCGTAAAGACGTGGAAACTTGCAAGATGCCCGTTGAGTATTCTTGACGCCTTCCCGCCAGTATCGCCAACTGTCACACTGTCGCAGAGCCTATGAAGACCGACGCCATCATGCCCGCGAGCCTCACCCCCGAAGACCTTCTTGCGCTGCAGCAGACGATTGACTGCGAACTGGTCGATCTGATTCTGCCCGACATGAATGGGCTGCTCCGCGGCAAACGCGTGACCCGCAGCGCGCTGGACAAGGTCTACGCCGATGGTGTC
>JANLSB010000752.1:0-5446 GCA_031362125.1 Lysobacterales bacterium
TGCGGCTTCGGTTTTGAGCTTGTCCACTTCGAGCTTGACCTCGGCGGCGGTGGGTTCCCGCAGCGGATCAGGTTTCGCGACTTCGTAAAGTACGACACCGGCCACAATGGCGACGACGACGATGAGAGTGATACCTCCGCTTTTCATTCCCGCTCCCGGGGGGCCGGATGTGCAGCGAGTGTAGCAGTGGGGATTGTCGGACTGAACCGTGCGGAGTTTCCCTACACAGTCAAGAGGGGTGACAGAGAACGAGGTGCTCGTGGCACCTGATACCCTATTGTCATGCAGGAATCTCCCAGGGACCTGCTGCACCGCATCTTCGGCCACGCCGATTTCCGCGGCCCGCAGCAGGCCATCATCGAACACATCGCAGCCGGCGGCGACGCGCTGGTGCTCATGCCCACCGGCGGCGGAAAATCGCTGTGCTACCAGGTGCCTGCGCTGCTGCGCGATGGCGTCGGCGTGGTGGTGTCGCCGCTGATCGCGCTGATGCAGGATCAGGTCGAAGCCCTGCGCCAAGTCGGCGTGCGTGCCGAATTCCTCAATTCCACGCTTGACGCCGAATCGGCGTCGCGGATCGAGCGCGCGATGCTCGCCGGCGAACTCGATCTGCTGTATGTCGCGCCGGAGCGGCTATTGACTGCGCGCTTTCTGTCGCTGCTCGACCGGGCGAAAGTCGCGCTGTTCGCCATCGACGAAGCGCACTGCGTGTCGCAGTGGGGTCACGATTTCCGCCGCGAGTATCGTGAACTCACCGTGCTGCACGAACGCTGGCCCGACGTGCCGCGCATCGCCTTGACCGCGACCGCCGACCCGCCGACCCAGCGCGAGATCGCCGAACGACTGCAGTTGGAAGACGCACAGTGGTTCGTCAGTTCGTTCGACCGTCCCAACATCCGCTACAACGTGGTCCAGAAGGACAACGGCAAGCGTCAGCTGCTCGATTTCCTGCGCGCGCATCGCGACGAGGCCGGTATCGTCTACTGCCTGTCGCGGCGCAAGGTCGATCAGACCGCCGAAACGCTGGCTGGCCTCGGGCTCAAGGCGCTGCCGTATCACGCTGGTCTCGATGCCGAAGTGCGCGCGGCGAACCAGCGTCGCTTCCTGCGCGAAGACGGTGTGGTGATGGTCGCGACCATCGCGTTCGGCATGGGCATCGACAAGCCCGACGTGCGCTTCGTCGCGCATATGGATCTGCCGAAATCGCTGGAAGGCTATTACCAGGAAACCGGCCGCGCCGGCCGCGACAGCGAGCCCGCCGAAGCCTGGCTCTGCTACGGGCTGGGCGACATGGTGCTGCTCAAACAGATGATCGAGCAGTCGGATGCCGGCGAAGAGCGCAAGCAGCTGGAGCGCCGCAAGCTCGATCAACTGTTGGGCTACTGCGAATCGATGCAATGCCGGCGACAGGTGCTGCTGGCGGGATTCGGCGAAACCTACCCGCAACCGTGCGGCAACTGCGACAACTGCCTGCAACCGGCCAACAGTTGGGACGCGACCCAGGCTGCGCGCAAGGCGCTGAGCTGCGTCTACCTCACCGGCCAGCGCTTCGGCGCGGTGCACTTGATCGACGTGCTGCGCGGCGGCGAGGGCGAACGCATCCGGCAGTTCGGCCACGATCAGCTGAGCACCTACGGCATCGGCAATGACCTCGACGCCAAGGCGTGGCGCGGCGTGTTCCGCCAACTGGTCGCAGCGGGATTGCTGCAGGTCGACGCCGAAGGCTTCGGTGGCCTGCGCTTGACCGACGCCAGCCGCGCGGTGTTGATCGGCGGGCAGACGGTGATGCTGCGCAAGGAATTGCCAAGCAAGAAATCGCGCGACCGCGACGCGGGCCCGCGTACGGGCCTGCCCGTGCAAACGCAGGATCTGCCGCTATTCCAAGCGCTGCGCGATCTGCGCGCGCGTCTGGCGAAGGAACAGAATGTCCCCGCCTACGTGATCTTTCACGACAGTACATTGCGCAATATCGCCGAACGAAGGCCCGACTCGATGGGCGAATTGGCGCAGGTCGGCGGCATCGGCGGCGCCAAGCTCGAGCGCTATGGCGCGGAGGTGTTGGAGGTGGTGCGGGAGCAGGGCTGAGCAAGCGTCCCGTGACGTTCATCCGTGACTACGATGCCGACGCGGCGAGAACTGCGATTGTTTCGGGCGACATCATTCCAGCGAAAACATCATGGCGCCGTTTGCACGGCGCCATGGTGCGGGTCGCTGCTGTTTCAGAAAACGATCAATTTCCGAGCTTGTAGAACGGTCGCGCCGAGCGCACCCATCCCGGGTTGCTCAGATTCATTTCGCCGGTCAGGGAGGATTGATTGGCGCCGAAGTTCAAGGTCATTGTTCCAACGGATGTTTTCGTGATCGTTGGGTAGGTGCCGGGACACGTCGGGCACAGGCCGCCGGTCAAGCGATCGACACTCATCGGGGTATTGTTGGTGAACTGCTGTGCGGCGATCGACCACGTCGGCTGGCCTGCGCCATCGTAGTAGTAGATCGGCGCCATCAGCTGCAGCTGATTCAGATAGTTGTAAAACGACAGTGTGGTGATTCCCCATGAGGAGTCGGCCGCATCATTGGTGAAGAAATGACCGCTGTAGCTGCCGCCATTGCCGACCAGGAATTCGAAATTCTCAGCGCCGTCCCAACTGCCCGGCGTTCCCTGTCCGTGGAAATCGAAGCGCATCACGCCTGCGGTGGAGCTGCGCAGACTCAACTGCACCCGCCCGCTCGCGGTGCACGTGCCGATCCCATTGGCGCGCGTGCAGCCATACAGCGGAACATCCAGAATACCGTTGCCGAATGTGCCCTGGCCGCTGATATACCACACCGGTTTTCGCGCTTCATCGAAGGCGAACCAAAGCGCGTAGAACGTGCCGTTCGGCGCCCTGCGCAGATCCCAGCCTGACCCCGAACGGAGCGGGTTGTACCAATTACCCGTTTGCGCTTGACCGTTGTAGTTGACAGGTGGGGCGCCGATCAATCTGACGTTGTCGACCCACACGCCCAGTCCACTCCATGTCGCCGAAGATTGATTTGCGATGTCCGTAAAGTACCGGGCACTTGGTTTCGAAAATACGATTGTGATGTCGAGACCCGTGAACAGTGCCAGATCGACCTCGCTGTGTTTCCTGCGATTGCCAAGGTTTACCGCTGCAGGAACGAAACTCTCCATCAAAACACGGCCCGTATTCGCTTCGAGAACCGTGACATAGATCGGGGAATCGACGTACGTGTATCGTGGAGCAATCCCAGCCTGATCGTATCCAGGTAGCCAGTCAAAGGACAGGCGCATGTTTTCGTTGACCCGTACGGTCTGCGAAATCGACCCGAAGTTCGGGCAAGTCCTCCGCAGCCCGCTGATGCACTTGTTCGCCAGGAAAGCGACTCCCTGATTGGTTCCGGTATCAACTGGGCCCGTGTACGGTGGTATGGCTTCGAAATACGACTGGTAAACATTCCAGCCAGTGTTCGTGTTGAAATCCCCGTTGACGAACTGCGTCGGGTAAGTGGTCGCTTTGCCAGTCGAAGGGCCAACTGATTCAGGCGGAACGGCATCCCAGTTGAACGCCTCCTTGTTGGGGGCTGGCAGCGTCGGCACGGTCAGGTACTGACCACCTGGGTCGGTGTCATCACCGGCGGACTGGGCGTAGGTTTGGCCTGCGATGGCCAATAGCGCAATACAAAATAGCGTACGCATTTTTCATGTTCTTTTATCGAGGACTGAGGGGCAGTCGGATGTCCACGCTGCGTCCCTGTTGGCGTGCAGAGCGGCACGATCGACGCTCACAGGGGACAAGATCGAAAAAAGAGAAAAAACAGGATCACGAAGCCGGATCGGCTGCACAACTTCCAGGGTCGGTTTTCCAGGAGTTAGGCGCGCGCAACGCAAGAGGCCACGCTCTCGCGTGGCCTTTGTCCATTCTGTCGAGGGCATTCCCTCACGACGACTTGTCCGAAGCCGTCGCCGCCAGAGATTCTGTCTGGCGTGGTGCCGAAGGAGGGACTCGAACCCTCACGCTTTTAAGGGCGGCGGATTTTGAGTCCGCTGCGTCTACCGATTCCGCCACTTCGGCGCGGGGCGGCAGTATAGCCGAGGTCGCCGTGGGCCGCGATGGGGCCGTCTGCTCAGGCGGCGTGGTCCAGTTGCAGCTGTTTGTTGGCGTAGACGTGCCAGCCGTCGCCGGCAGCGTCGAAGATGCCGCAGCAGGTCATAGTGCGCTGATAGATGTGCAGCGAGACGGCGATGTCGGTGTCGCTGGCGTTACGGATGGTGTGGTACTCGTGCGGTGGGATCAGGCTGCCGGCGGAGCCGGTACCCGCGATCAGAGTGCCGACTTCGGTAAAGCGGTAGTGGTCGCCCCGACGTTCGCCGAGGTCGTACTGGGTGATTTCCAACTGGCCGTGCCAGACGCCTTCGACGCACCACAGACCGGAGTGGTCGTGGATCGGCGTGCCTTGGCCGGGGCCCCAAGTCATGGCGATCACGCCGTAACCGTGTTTCGGGCTGACGTACAGCTCGCGGCGGGCGTAGTGGCCTTCGACAGGGTCAAGCACGCAGGCGGGCAGTTCCACGGTCTTCTCGCGCATCATCTTGCATAGCGCGCCGCGAAGGGACTGCACCACCGCGGTGTGGTCGCCCAAGGCGACGGCGGCGTCGATGGCGTCGATGAGGTGGGCGCGACCGTGGAAGTCATTCAGGGACATGACGAAATACCATGACGGCATGCTGCCGGGTTATGAGCGGGATTCTAGCAGCGCTTGGGGGGCATGGGTCGCGAGGTCCTCGTTTTTGTAGGAGGGGCGGAAGCCGCGAAGCCCGCAGCAGGTGAGCTACATCGCGAACTGAAATCCCGGAACGGCCCAGGATTGCGATTACCGATGCGACTGAAGCGCCAACGGCTTCGCGGCTTCCGCCGCTTACAAAAGTCTGGTTTACAGCGAATCGAGGAACCCGCGCACGGCGGGCCCGAAGCGGGCGAAATCGACCAGGAAGGCATCGTGGCCCTGTGGCGAGGGCAGCGGCAGGCAGCGGGCGTCGACACCGCCTGCGAGCAGGCCATCGGCGATCTCCTGCTGCTGCTGCAGCGGGAACAAGATGTCGGTATACACGCCGATCGACAGTGCGCGATCGAGACGCAGTTTCGACAGCCCGGTTTCGCAGGTGCCTGGGCCGCGTTCGTCCGAGCAGGCCTCGCCGAGGTCGAACCAATCCATCGAGCGGCCGAGGTAGAGATAGCAATTAGGATCGAAGCTGCGCACGAAGCGGCGCGCATGGCCTTCTAGATAGCTTTCGACTTCGAATTCCAAGCCGAATGGATCGTCGCCGATGCGGCGATCGGCATCTAGACGCACGCGGCCGAAGCGGCCATCCCATTCCAGTGCGGAGCGATAGGTGATGACGCCGAGTTTGCGCGCCATGCGCATGCCGGCTTCGGGATACGTCTGT
>JANLSB010000763.1:0-4474 GCA_031362125.1 Lysobacterales bacterium
CGAGAATCTCGCGAAGTCCACCCAGGCGCGCGCCAAGGGTCTGAAGCCCGACGACGCCGGCTGGCCGGAAGACGGCTATCGCGGCGACTATATCGCCGATGTCGCTCAGGCCTATCTCGACGGCGCTGCGGTCGAGGTCGATGGGCACACGGTGATCGGCGCGCGCGACGCCGACGACATCGATGCGATCCGCCAATTCGCCGTGGCCTATCTGCGCCGCGAGCAGAATCTCGACCTCGCCGCGTTCGGCGTGTCGTTCGACGTCTATTTCCTCGAATCCTCGCTGTACCGCGACGCCAAAGTCGAGGAAACCGTGCGCGAACTCATCGCCCACGGCCACACCTACGAGGAAGGCGGCGCGCTGTGGTTGCGCAGTACCGACTTCGGCGACGACAAAGACCGGGTGATGCGCAAGTCCGACGGCACTTACACCTATTTCGTGCCGGACGTGGCCTACCACCTCAGCAAATGGCAGCGCGGCCACGCCCGCGCGATCACCGAACTCGGCGCCGATCACCACGGCTCGCTGATGCGGGTGAAGGCCGGCCTGCAGGCGATCGATTGCGGCATTCCGCAGGGCTGGCCCGAATACGTGCTGCACCAGATGGTGACGGTGATGCGCGGCGGCGAGGAAGTGAAGCTTTCGAAACGCGCCGGCAGCTACGTGACACTGCGCGATCTGATCGACGAAGCCGGCCGCGACGCGGTGCGCTGGTTTCTGATCGCACGCAAACCGGATTCGCAGCTGGTATTCGACATCGACCTCGCGCGCTCGCAGTCGCTCGACAATCCCGTGTACTACGTGCAGCTGTCGCATGCGCGCATCTGCGGTCTGCTGCGCCAGCTCGACGAGCGCGGCCTGCCGTTCGACCTGCAATCCGGGCTGTCGCAGCCGCTCGATCTGGAAAGCAATGCCACGCGCGACCTGCTGACCGACCTCGCGCGCTGGCCGGACATCGTCGTCGCCGCGGGCCATGATCTGGAACCGCATCTGATCGCGATCTATCTGGTCGAACTGGCGCAGGCATTCCAGTCGTACTACAACGATCACCAATTCCTGGTCGACGACGCCGACACCCGCAATGCCCGCCTCGCGCTGGCACTGGCGACGCGTCAGGTGCTGAAGAACGGTCTCGATCTGTTGGGCGTACATGCGCCGGAGAAGATGTAATGGCGGCAAAACGCGGCAAATCCCAGGCGAAGCGCAACAGCGGCGGCAACGGAAGCGGCATGCCCGGCTGGGCGTGGCTGGTGGTCGGTCTGGCGCTGGGCGTGGGCGTGTTCCTGCTCGCGCCGAAATTTCTCGGCAGCGGCGAAGGTTTCTTTCGCGCCACGCCGGACACCGGCACGCAGCCAGCAGCCGTGGACGGCATCAGCGACGGCGAGCCCATCGTCGGCGACGGTGACACCCCGGCTACCGCGGCAGAGCCCACACCCAAGACGCAGGATTACGACTTCTATACGCTGCTCTCGGGCGAAGAGACCGCGCTCAGCGACGCCGAGCTGGCCGAACGCGCCCGCGCCGAGGAAGCCGCGCGACAGACTGCCGAGACGCCGACTCCGCCCACCAATCCGGATGCCGCCGACACCGCCGTGCCGCCTGCGATCGATACGCCCAAGCCGACCGCACCAGCGCCTGCAGATGCGGCAACCGCCGCGAACGAACCGGTCACGCCGCCGAAACCGAAGCCCACCGCCGACACGGCCGCCGACGACGCCCACTATCTGCTGCAGGCCGGTGCTTTCGCGGCCTCCGGCGACGCCGAAGCGCTGAAGGCCAAGATCGCGTTCCTGGGCCTGAGTGCGCGTGTGGAATCGGCACAGATCAAGGACAAGACGGTCTACCGCGTGCGCATGGGGCCCTACGGCACCGCCACCGAACTGGCCGAAGCCAAGCGCAAACTCTCCGGCGGCGGCCTGCCGGCGATGGCGATCAAGGCCAAGTAGGCAACAGCGCCGCGACCCACCGGGCAAGGCCCGCATCGCGATCCCGACTGGCGTAGGCTGACGCTCTGTTCGACCGGAGCCCGCCATGACCCTCGATCGTCTGTTCTTCGCGCTGTGCCTTTTCTGGCCGCTGAGCGAGCTGTGGATCGGCGTCCGCCATCGTTCGGGCAAACGCAACGAGGTGCGCGATCAGGGCACGCTGCGGCTTCTGCTGCTGACGATCTGCTTCTGCATCGCATTGGCCGTGTGGCTGGCGTACTGCCGCCCATGGACAATGCCCGACATGTGGCAGCGGCCGCTGCTGATCGCCGGCTGCGCAATGATGGTGGTCGGCATGGTGTTGCGCGCGTGGTCGGTGCGGACGCTGGCGCAGTTCTTCACCATCGACGTCGCCATCCGTGAAGGCCATCGCCTGATCCGCAGCGGCCCGTATCGTCTGCTGCGGCATCCGTCCTACACCGGCGCGCTGATGACGTTCTGGGGCTTCGGCTTGGCGCTTGGGCACTGGTCGTCGCTGCTGGTCATGATCGTGCCGGTGACTGCCGCGTTCCTGTGGCGGATCCGGATCGAAGAGCAGGTACTGGCCGACGCATTTCCCGCGGACTATCCGGCCTATGCGCGCGACACCAAACGGCTGATTCCCTACCTCTGGTAGCGGCGTCATCGGCATGTCATCCATATAGAATCGGTCGCATGACCAAAACCATCCTCATCACCGGCGCCACGTCGGGCTTCGGCCGCGCAGCCGCGAAACGCTTCGTCGATGCCGGCTGGCGCGTGATCGCCACCGGCCGACGCGCCGAACGTCTCGACGCACTCGCCTCCGAACTCAGCCGCGACCGCGTGCATACCGCCGCCTTCGACATCCGCGACGAAGCCGCGATGCGCACCGCACTCGATGCGCTGCCGGAAGCTTTCCGTGCGATCGACGTGCTGGTGAACAACGCCGGGCTCGCACTGGGCACAGCGCCGGCACAGCGCGCGGATCTGTTGCAGTGGAAGCAGATGATCGACACCAACATCACCGCGCTGGTCACGATGACCCATGCGCTGCTGCCGGGACTGATCGAGCGCAAGGGCGCGATTCTCAACATCGGCTCGGTCGCCGGCACCTACCCCTACACGGGCGGCAACGTGTATGCCGGCACCAAGGCGTTCGTCTCCCAGTTCTCGCTCGATCTGCGCTGCGATCTGCACGGCACCGGTGTGCGCGTGACCTCGATCGAACCGGGCATGGCCGAAACCGAGTTCACTCTGGTGCGCACGAGCGGCGACCAGAGCGCGTCGGAAACTCTGTACAAAGGTGCCGATCCGATCAGCGCCGACGACATCGCCGATACGATTTTCTGGATCGCGAATCTACCGCCGCATCTCAACGTCAACCGGATCGAAGTGATGCCGGTGCGGCAGTCGTTCGCGGGGTTTCAGGTGGCGCGCGATCATTGACGCTGCAGACAGCAGCAATCGACAATTCAACCAAGGAGGAATTATGACTACTTTTCGCAAACTAGCGCTTTTTCTCGCTTTTTTCGTCGCGCAGACGCTGAACAGCGCCCATGCACAGGTTCTCGACGGCAATTTCGTTTTCATGAGCAGTTGCACGGGCACCTCCTGCGACACGACACCGGTGCCCAACTGCAACCTCAACAATCCGGCGTGCGCAACGACGACGGTTGCGAATCTGCGCACGGTAGGTGCCAGGCACTTCCTGCTTCCGCCGCAAGCCGACACCCTGGCGACGATTCAGCATCTCGCCGCCGAGATCGATCGGGTCGGATTGAAGTTCTACGTCTATGAAGGCTGGGCATGGGGAATCGACGAAGGCGCCAGTTGCAGCCGCTATGCGACACGGATCAACACGGTACTGCTTCCGTTGTTGGCCGCTTATCCCAATTCTTTCGCCGGCATACAGCTCAAGGATGAGCCGACACCGGGGCAGCTGGCCAGCCTGAAGAACCACGCCGCCTGTATCCGCGCCAACCCCGCGCTCGCCCATCTGAAGCTGTTTCTCAATCTCTCACCGCTCGATTCGAATCAACTGAGCGGGACGATTCCCCCGAACCAGGCCAACTATTTGCAGCCTGGGCAGTACGGCTTCGGCAACAACTGCGCAGCCGGCGGCATCACCAACCCGGGCGATGCCGCGAACCAGATCAACCTGTACACCAGCTACGTGATCACTGCAGCGAACGACGTCCGGCCGAATTATCTGGCCACCGACATCTATCCATTCAACAGCATTTACGCCGCTTGCCCGGCCGCCAGGGAATTCGTCATGAGCCAGGGCCTGAGCATCCTGGCTGCCGCGGCGAACCTCCGCGGCATCACGCCGATCGCCTATACCCAGAACACGGAAAGCACGACGCCCCCGATGTTCTACGGTTACGCGCATTTCCATCGTCTGCGTTGGTTCACGAGCTGGTTTTACGCGTTCGGCGGAAAAGGCATCAGCAACTACAGAAGCAACGACTACGTCTTCAACGGCCAGCATCTGCGCGGCATCCTCGACAACAACAACAATCCCACC
>JANLSB010000766.1:0-1969 GCA_031362125.1 Lysobacterales bacterium
CCTTTCGCCACAACCCGATTGACGAGGCCCATGGCGAGCGCCTCTCGCGCGCCCACGGCACGGCCGGTCAGGATTAAGTCCATCGCGTGCCCCATGCCAATCAACCGCGGCAGGCGGACCGTTCCACCGTCTATGAGTGGCACGCCCCAACGCCTGCAGAACACGCCCAGAACCGAATCGTCTTCCGCAACACGCATGTCACACCACAAAGCCAGTTCTAGGCCGCCCGCCACAGCCGGACCGGCGATGGCCGCTATGACCGGTTTTGAGAGAAGAAGCCGGCTTGGCCCCATGGGGGCTTGGGCATCGGATTTCCTGAAATCTGAATGGGCGAACCGAGCCATTACGCTCGGTCGCCGGCTATAATAGCCGGCTTCCTTTCACGAAAATTCAGCGTCCGGCCACACCCGGGCGCCCATCGCCATGTCTATCGAACGCCTGCGCAATATCGCCATCGTCGCCCACGTCGACCACGGCAAGACCACCCTCGTCGACCAACTGCTGAAGCAGTCGGGCACCTTCAGTGAGCGCACGGTCACGACCGAACGCATGATGGACAGCAACGATCTGGAAAAGGAGCGTGGCATCACGATCCTCTCGAAGAACACCGCGATCCGCTGGAAATCGCCCGATGGCGAGGAGTACCGGATCAACATCGTCGACACCCCGGGCCACGCCGACTTCGGCGGCGAGGTCGAGCGTGTGCTGTCGATGGTCGACTCGGTGCTGATCCTGGTCGATGCGATGGACGGCCCGATGCCGCAGACCCGCTTCGTGACCCAGAAGGCGTTCGCGATGGGCTTCAAGCCGATCGTCGTGGTCAACAAGGTCGACCGCCCCGGCGCGCGTCCGGACTGGGTGCTGGACCAGACCTTCGACCTGTTCGATCGCCTCGGCGCCACCGACGAGCAGCTCGACTTCCACACCGTCTACGCCTCCGCCCTGCACGGTTACGCCGGGCTCGACCCGACCGTGCGCAGCGGCGATATGACCCCGTTGTTCCAGACGATCGTCGATCACGTCGCGCCGCCGCCGGTCGATCTGGAAGGTCCCTTCCAGATGCGCGTGACCTCTTTGCACTACAGCAACTACGTCGGCATCATCGGCGTCGGCCGCATCCAGCGCGGCAAGATCCGCACCAACCAACAGGTCACGGTGATCGACCGCGAAGGCAAGACCCGCAACGCCAAAGTGCTGCAGGTGCTCGGCTTCCTCGGCCTCGAACGCCATGAAGTGAAGGAAGCCCAGGCCGGCGACATCATCGCGATGTCCGGCATCGAAGGCCTCGGCATTTCCGACACCATCTGCGACACCTCGCTGGTCGAGCAGCTTCCGGTGCTGACCGTCGACGAACCGACGATCTCGATGACCTTCCAGGTCAACGACTCGCCGTTCGCGGGCGTGAAGGATCGCAGCGGCGGCAAGTTCCTGACCTCGCGCCAGTTGCGCGACCGTTTGGTACGCGAAACCCAGCACAACGTGGCGCTGAAGGTCGAAGACACCGCCGACGCGGACAAATTCAAGGTCAGCGGCCGCGGCGAACTGCACCTGTCGATTCTGATCGAAACCATGCGCCGCGAAGGCTATGAGCTGGCCGTGTCGCGCCCGGAAGTGATCATCAAGGAGATCGACGGCCAGAAGATGGAGCCGTTCGAGGCGCTGGTGGTCGATCTGGAAGAGCAGTACCAGGGCGGCGTGATGTCGCGGCTGGGCGAGCGCAAGGCGCAGCTCACCAACATGGAACCGGACGGCAAGGGCCGCGTGCGCATCGACTTCATGATTCCGGCGCGCGGCTTGATCGGCTTCCAGACCGAATTCCGCACGATCACCGCCGGCACCGGCCTGCTGTTCCACGTCTTCGACCACTACGGCGCGAAGACCGAAGGCGACATCGGCCAACGCCAGAACGGCGTGCTGATCTCCAACGGCACCGGCCCTTCGCCCGCTTATGCGCAGATCGCAATGCAGG
>JANLSB010000775.1:0-4507 GCA_031362125.1 Lysobacterales bacterium
ATCGCCAACGGTTCGGCACTGCGGATCTACAACGACCGCACCCGCAGCATGAGCAGCATGCCGGTCAGCAGCGGCAGCTGGGCCATCTGCAACGACCCGGGCATCCCCAACTGCGTAAGCGACATGAACGGCAGCGCGGGCGCCGAACTGGTGCTGATCCTTCCCAACTACATCAGCGTCTACAGCTACGTCACCGGGTCGATGAACAACTACGTCATCAACACCCAGTACGCGATCCTGTCCGACGGCGTGCGCGATTTCGATGGCACCACCGGCAACGAGATCGCCGTCGCCCGCAGCGACGGCCACATCAACATCATCTACCCGCGGAGCGGCAGCCTGCAGTTCATCAACGGCACCAGCTCCTTCGGCACTTGGTGGTCGCTGCTGAACTACGCCAATCTGGACGGCGTGGCCGGCGACGAGATCCGCGTCCGCAACAACGGCACTGGCCGCAACTACCGCATCTATCCGCGCAGCGGCTCGGTAGTGCTGGAGTAATGCCCCAGCGGGTGCGCGCAACGCGCACCCGCGTCCGGCCCGGAACGGAAGCCAGACCGCTCATCGGGTGCGTGCCGTCGGACTCGCGCGCCTGCAGGCTGCGGCTGATCCTGTTCTGACAGAAATTGCGCTGATGTCCTTGGAGCGTCCGCGAACCCGTCGCGTCGCGCGCCCCAACATCCCCCTTCACGCAAGGAATCATTCCTATGACATCACTAGCAAGGATCTTCGCGGCCGTAGTGCTGCTGTTCGCCTGCGCCGACGCAATCGCCGCCAAACGCGCGAACTTCGGCGGCACCAACCACTTCCTCTACGCCTACGGCACCACCGACGGCACCAATCCCAACAACAGCTGGTACACCCCTGCGAACAATCTCAGGACGCCCGTGGGCCAGTACCACCTCGCCCCCAAACTCCTGAATTCACAGATCTATTCGATGAAGGCGAGCGGCCAGACCGCCTACACCATCGTCATGCACAACTCGAACATCGGCGATTGCGAATACAACGCCTGCAACGATGGCGTCTACGACGGCGTCTGGGGCGAAGTGGTCGACAACACCCAGTACGCGCTGCGCCCGCAGCATCGCGCGAACCTCAAGGCCATCGTCGGCACCGCGCTCGACGCCGGGTTCCGCCGCATCTATATCCGCTTCGGCTACAACAGCAGCCCGGAAGCCTGGCCGATGTGGAACGAGACCCGTTACCAGCAGGTCTGGAACTTCATGGTCGACGCGCGCAACGCCGCCCGCGAAGAAGTGAATGCCCGCGGCCTCTCCGGTCTCTACGCATCGCCGAACAACATTCTCATCTTCGATCTCGGCCTGGAATCCGGCGGCCTCGGCGGCGGGCAGTTGCCGGCATTCATGGTGCGCTTGTGGCAGGACTACACCTACTCGTTCGGCAATGACGATACCCTCGGCTACTCGATCGCATGGGCGCCCGGGCGTTTCTCCGGTCTGAAGAACCTGCTCGCGGGCACCGGCACGCTGCCGAAAATGTGGGGCGTGGACATCTACGACAACATGTCCACCTACCTCGGACAGATGTACAACGAAATGGGGCCACTGCGGAACCAGCCCATCCATCTGCTCGAAACCTACTTCAACTACACGCCCTCCGCACAGGGCGCGCAGACGGCGCTGAATCAGCACGAATTTCTCAACATCGCCGCTTTCAGCCAGTGGCCGACCTTGCCGGGCGCGATGCACTTCTCGCGACCCGTCGTCGATTCGCTGACCACTACCACCACCTTCTCGAACTACCTGTGGTCGATGTTCGGCGTGCGCAAAATGCACATCACCTCGACCAACGCCGATATCCTGGGAGTGAAGGATATCGACTGCACGACCAAGGCCAGCTTCCCATGCAGCGTCGGCCTGCGCTGGGGCTCGCCGCCGTCGGGCAGGAAATATGGCGTGTACATCCGTATCCCGGGCGGCACCTCGCTGGTGCATTGCGAAACCGGCTCGGGCAGTTCGACCGTTTCATGGATCTCGCTGAACCCCGATTACAAGTTCGACATCTACGAGATCAACGCAGCCTCGTGCAGCCATCCGACCCCGAACGCGGGCGCCATTCTGCGCGCCACGGCCGAAGCCACGCCGTTCTGAGACAGCAATCAATACCGACCGCCTCGATCGACCGGGGCGGCCGGTGCATCATCATCTGTCCGAACTCGGTCGGAGTCTGACAAGATAGACGGATGGACAAACCCTTCGACATCATCATCTTCGGCGCCACCGGCTTCACCGGCCGGCTGGTCGCCGAGTATCTCAACAACACCTATGGCGTCGGCGGCACCGTCCGCTGGGCGATGGCCGGCCGCAGCGCGACCAAGCTCGCCGAAATCCGCGATGCGCTGGGCATCGATCCGACCTTGCCGCTGCTGGTCGCCGACGCCGCCGATACCGACGCACTGGCCAAGTTGGTCAAGCAGACCCGCGTGGTGTTGACCACGGTTGGCCCCTATCAGAAGTACGGTGAGCCGCTGATCCGCGCCTGCGCGGCGGCCGGCACCGACTACGTCGATCTGTGCGGCGAGCCGGGCTGGATGGCGCAGATGATCCCGCAGTTGCAGGACACCGCCCAGGCCAGCGGCGCGCGCATCGTGTTCTCCTGCGGCTTCGACTCGATCCCCTTCGACCTCGGCGTGGTCTACGCCCAGCACGAAGCGCAGCAGCGCCTCGGCGCCCCGCTGGTGCGCGTGCACGGCCGGGTCAAAGTCATGAAAGGCACGTTCTCCGGCGGCACCATCGCCAGCATGCTGGCGACGATGGAAGCGATCGGCCGCGACCGCTCATTGGTGAAAACGCTCGGCGATCCGTTCGCGCTCACCCCGGGGTTCCGCGGCCCGCGCCAACCCAACGACAATATTGCAGCGTTCGACGAGCTTGCGAACAGCTGGACCGCGCCATTCGTGATGGCGCCGATCAACACCAAGAACGCACATCGCACGCATACCCTGCTCGGTCTGCCGTGGGGCAAGGACTTCATTTACAGCGAACGCATGCTTACCGGCGACGGCGCCAGCGGCGAAAAGCGCGCGAAGAAAATGGCGCGCTCCTCGAAGATGCAGACCATATTGCTGGCGTTCGCACCGACCCGCGCCCTGCTGCGCCGCTTCGCACTGCCGAAACCCGGCGAAGGCCCGAACAAGGAACAGCGCGAAAAAGGCCGGTACGAAGTGCTGTTCTTCGGCGAAACCGCCGATGGCAGAAAGCTCACCGCCGATGTCACCGGCGATCGCGATCCGGGTTACGGCTCGACCTGCAAGATGATCACCGAAGCTGCGTTGTGCCTCGTGCAGGATGTCGATCGCAAAGCGACACCGGGCGGCGTGTGGACACCTGGTGCGGCGATGGGGATGACGTTGGTGAAGCGGTTGCAGGAGAAGGCAGGGTTGACGTTCAAGACCGTATCACCGACTGCATAGGTGCCTGTCATCCCGAACGCAGGCTAAGCCTGCGGAGGGACCTGCTTTTGCTGCTTGAGCGAGAACAACAGATCCCTCGCATTCGCTCGGGATGACAGATCGGAAGATCGCACCGCTTACTCCTTGCGATACACCTGCGCCCCCTGCGCCAGAAATTCAGCGGACTTCTCCGCCATCCCGGCTTCCAGCGCCTGTGTTTCATCGACGCCGTGAGTCGCCGCGTAGTCGCGCACGTCCTGGGTGATCTTCATCGAGCAGAAATGCGGGCCGCACATCGAGCAGAAATGCGCGCTCTTGTGCGCATCTTTCGGCAGGGTTTCGTCGTGGAATTCCTTGGCCTTCTCCGGATCGAGGCCGAGGTGGAACTGGTCTTCCCAGCGGAACTCGAAGCGCGCCTTGCTCAATGCGTTGTCGCGGATCTGCGCGCCCGGATGACCCTTGGCGAGATCGGCGGCATGCGCGGCGATCTTGTAGGCCATGATCCCGTCGCGCACGTCCTGGCGGTTCGGCAGGCCGAGATGTTCCTTCGGCGTCACGTAGCAGAGCATCGCGCAGCCGTACCAGCCGATCATCGCCGCGCCAATCGCAGAGGTGATGTGGTCGTAGCCCGGCGCGATGTCGGTGGTCAGCGGCCCGAGGGTGTAGAACGGCGCTTCGCCGCACTCGATCAACTGCTTGTCCATGTTTTCCTTGATCAACTGCATCGGCACGTGGCCGGGGCCTTCGATCATGGTCTGCACGTCGTGTTTCCAGGCGATCTTGGTCAATTCGCCCAGCGCTTCGAGTTCGCCGAACTGCGCGGCGTCGTTGGCGTCGGCGATGCAGCCCGGGCGCAGACCGTCGCCCAGCGAGAAGGCCACGTCATACGCCTTCATGATCTCGCAGATATCTTCGAAGTGCGTGTAGAGGAAGTTTTCCTTGTGGTGCGCAAGACACCATTTCGCCATGATCGAACCCCCGCGCGAAACGATGCCGGTGACGCGCTTTGCCGTCAGGTGAATGAACGCCAGGCGCACGCCTGCGTGCACAGTAAAATAGTCGACACCTTGTTCGGCCTGCTCGATCAGCGTG
>JANLSB010000776.1:0-2969 GCA_031362125.1 Lysobacterales bacterium
CCTTCCAGGAGCTCTGCCATGTCCGAACCCGTCGCCAACGGCGCCGCCGCCGAAGCCAACGGCCCGACCTTCGCGGTCGAGAAGATCTACGTCAAGGATGTCTCCTTCGAGGCTCCCGGCGCGCCGCAGGTGTTCAGCGAGCAGGGTCAGCCCGCGCTGGAAATGAACCTCAATCAGCGCGTGCAGCGAGTGGCCGACAACCTGTTCGAAGTCGAACTGGGCGTGACCCTCACCTGCAAGCTCGAAGACAAGACCGTCTATCTTGCTGAAGTCCGTCAGGCAGGCCTGTTCGGTCTGGGCGGCTTCGACGAACAGACCCTTGACGCCATGCTCGGCGTGCACTGCCCGAACATCCTGTACCCGTACGCCCGCCAGGTCATCAGCGACCTCATTACCGCCGGCGGCTTTCCGCCGTTCCTGCTGCAGCCGATCAATTTCGAGGGCCTGTACGCTGAAGGCCTGCGTCAGCGCGCCCAGCAGGGCACCGGTCTGGCCGGTGCCGAGACCGCCGGCAACGCCTGACCCGTCCATGTCGTCCGATCGCCCGGACACCACGCGCTCCAGACCCGCCGTCGCCGTGCTCGGCGCCGGCTCCTGGGGCACGGCACTGGCGGCGCTGATCGCCCGCCACGGCCATCCCACCGTGCTGTGGGGGCGCGACCTCGACACGCTTGCGGCCATCGATGACCGCCATGAGAATCCCCGGTATCTGCCGGGGATTCCGCTTCCCGATACCCTCCACGCCACCCCTGATCTCGCCGCCGCGCTCGCCGGTTGCGATCTGGTGCTGGTGGTGGTGCCTTCGCACGCCTTTGCCGACACCCTGCGCGCGCTGGCCCCGCAACGGCCGGCGCATGCCGGTGTGGCGTGGGCGACCAAAGGCTTCGAGCCCGGCTCCGGTCGTTTCCTGCATGAGGTCGCGGCCGAGATTCTTCCCGCCGGTGTACCGCTTGCGGTCGTCACTGGCCCCTCGTTCGCGAAAGAAGTCGCCGCCGGCCTGCCGACCGCGTTGACTGTGCACTCCGATACTCCGGAATTCGCACAGCAGGTCGCCGACGCCCTGCATGGCCCGGCGTTCCGCGCCTATACCGGCGACGACATGCTCGGCGCCGAACTGGGCGGTGCAATGAAAAATGTTCTGGCGGTCGCCACAGGCGTCGCCGACGGCATGAATCTGGGCTTGAATGCCCGTGCCGGCCTGATCACCCGCGGCCTGAATGAAATGCTGCGCCTCAATGCCGCCATCGGCGGCAAGGCTGAAACGCTGATGGGCCTCGCCGGCCTGGGCGACCTCGTGCTGACCTGCACCGGTGATCTTTCACGCAACCGGCGCCTGGGCCTCGCCCTCGGTCGCGGCCAGTCCATCGCCGATGCCGTGCGCGAGATCGGCCAGGTGGTCGAATCGCTGCAGACCGCCGAGGAAGTGATGCGCCAGGCTGGCCGCCACGGCATCGAGCTGCCGATCTCCAGCAATGTCCGCGACGTACTACATGGCAGCATCACCCCGGCCGAAGGTCTCAAGAGACTGATGGCGCGCGAGCAGAAGCCTGAATACCCGCAAGGACTCTTCGGCGATTGACCGCAACCGTCGTTGATACATCGCGCAATAAAAAAGCCCGGAGCGGAAAGCCGGGCTTTTTGATGCTGTTGCAAAACCCGGTCAGAAACTCGCGCGCACGCCCAGGGTGTACTGCGAGGTGAGGTCGCCGGCTTCGATTTCGCCGACAATGCCCCAGGTTTCGTTGATGATGAACTGCGCGCCGAGCGTGCCGCTGAATTCGCCCTCGTAGTCGCTGCCGTCGACGTAACTCGCCTTCACCCAGCCCTCGAAACTGTTCCCGAGCGCGCCACGCATCCCTACCGACAGGCGTGCGGCATCGAGATTGTCGTCGGCGCCGTCGGAATTGAGCTCGGTGTGCTGGAAGCCGAGTTCGGCGGTGAGGTCGGCGTTGTCGAAGACGGTGTAGCGATAACCGACGCCGCCCTGCGCCTGATAGGCGTCGATATTGGTGGAAAAATCACCGTTGCGTGCCCAGCCGAGGCCGCCATAAAGGTAGAAACTATCGGTCAGCTCGACCGATCCGCGAAGGCCGATGCCGTCGAAATCGAGCGCATCGCTGCCCGGAACCCCGGAGTCGACGCTCAGGCGCTGAACGCCGGCTTCGACGTACGTGAAACTGCCCAGACTGTCCCGGGCCGATGCCGCGAACGGCACACAGGCCAGCAGGAGCGCGGCCGCAAGTTGCTTCTTCATGAATCTCCCCAGTGCTCTGTAAGCGGTGAATGGTGTTCTGTCCGCGCCGAGCGCGATCCCGGGAGTGTACCCAAGCTTGCCCGGATTTGCCGCTGTTGCGCGGGTCCAAACGCCAGAAAGCCCGGCTTTCGACGGGCTTTCTGGTCGTGTCAGTGAGGGAGAGTGGGCTGCGGCACGATGTACATGTGGCCCTGCCTGACTGGATCAATACGGAAGACGGATTACCAGGTAAAGCGCGGACCGACGAACCACTGGCTGTCGCCATCGGCGAATTTGACGTCGCCGCTCAGGCCCCAGTTCTCGTTGAACTTCACCTGGGCGCCAACGCGGCCGTAGAAGTCGCCGTCGAACTGCTCGAAGTCCTCGTAACCGGCCATGGCATAGCCTTCGACCTTCGAGCCCAGCGTGCCGCGCACGCCGACTTCGGCGCTGTAGCCGTCGAAATCGAAGCCGCTGCCGGCGTCGAGCTTCTCGTAGGCGATCCGGGTGACGAGGTCGGCCTTCGGGGCGATCTCGTAGTTGTAGCCCACACCCAGCTTCCACTGGTCGATATCGATGTTGGTGTTGTCGATTTCCTGGGTGTTGTAGCCGCCGAAAATGTGGAAGTTCGGATGCACCGCAACCGAGCCGTCGATGCCGAACCCGTCGGCATCGGCATTGCCGTCGCCATTGGTGGCGACATAGCCGCCCTGAACGTAGTTGTAAGAGACGCCTT
>JANLSB010000822.1:0-2976 GCA_031362125.1 Lysobacterales bacterium
ATCGCCAACCCGGACACGGTGATCCGCAAGGAAGAACTCGGCACCGCTGAACCGCGAACGATATCTCTGCTGCCTCAATGTGGACGTGTTCGTATGCAGCAGAGGATGCAGCATGGCGGTGACCATGGTGTCCGCTTCAAAGAGCTCGGTTTCGCTGTCCTGGGGATCGGCCCAGTAGCGCTCCTTCGCGAACGGATAGGTCGGCAGGCGCATCCGCTGCGGCAGCGTCGTGGCGTAGAGTTTGGTCCATTCCCAGTCGAGGCCATTGACCCAGAGGTCAACGAGTTTCGCGAGGTTGCCTTGGGCAATCCAACTGTCGACGATGGTGTTCCTGAGCTGTTCGTCCTGGCCAAGCACGCCCATGTTGTCGCGATTGCGCTTGGCATGTCCGCAATACAGACCCTCGATGCCCGTCGCATCGTCCAGATAGGCCTTCAGCTTTTCGACCAGCTGTTGGACGCTGTCCACCACCACGCCCAGCCGCTCGTCCATCGCCTCGCGGCCCACCTGCAGCGTGTACGCCATCGCCCCCAGATCCAGCGGAGCCGGCACCGTGGCGATGTACTCCAGCAGATCCCGCGCCTTCTGCTTCAGCTGCTCCGGCGCACGCGCCGACAGCACGATGAGCGCAGGCAACGGCGATAACACGACGTCCGGCGCTGACGCCACATGCTCCGACACCACCACGTGCGCGTTCGTACCGCTGAACCCGAACGCACTGATCGCCGCCTTGCGACGGCCGCCGTCGCGACGCTCCCACGTCTTCAACTCGCGGTTGATGTAGAACGGGCTGCCGCCAAGATCGATATGCTCGTTCAAACGCTCGAAGTTGATCGTCGGCGGCTGCTGACGGTGCTTCAACGCCAACATCAGCTTGATGAAGCCGGCAATCCCCGCCGCAGTCAGACAGTGGCCGATATTGCTCTTCACCGATCCCAGCGCGCAGTAACCCGCTCGCTGCGTGTACTTGCCGAACGACACCTTCAGCGCTTCCACTTCGATCGGATCGCCCAGCTTGGTGCCCGTTCCGTGCGCTTCGATCAACTCGATCCCACCCGGATCGATTCCGAACCGGTCGTACACATCCTGCTGCAAACGCGTCTGCGACTGCGGGTTCGGCGCCGTGATCCCATTGGTCTTGCCGTCCTGGTTCACTCCCCAGCCTTCGATCACGCCATAGATCACATCGTTGTCGCGCTGCGCATCGGCCAGGCGCTTCAACACCGCCACACCCACGCCCTCGCCCGGCACGAAACCGTTCGCGCGCTGGTCGAAAGTGAAACAGCGGCCGTCCGTCGACAACATCCCGGCCTGCGCCGTCTTGATGTGCATCTCCGGACCCGCCATCACGTACACACCGCCCGCCAACGCCACATCGCTCGCGCCCGAAATCAGGCTGTCGCACGCATGCGCGATCGCCACCAGCGACGACGAACACGCCGTGTCGATCGACAGGCAGGGACCCTGCAGATTCAGGAAATACGAAATCCGCGCCGCAAGTATCGAGTTCGCATTGCCCGTGAACCCCTGCGCCGTCAGCCGCTGGTCCGGCGACAGCTGCTGGTAGTCGCCGTTCGCGCAGCCCGCGAACACGCCGCAACGGCTGCCCGACAACGATGCCGTGTTGTAACCCGCATCCTCGATCGCCTGCCAGCAGGTCTGCAGGAACAGACGCTGCTGCGGATCCATCAGCTCCGCTTCCTTCGGCGAGATGTTGAAGAACAGCGGATCGAACAGATCATATTCGTCCAGCGCGCCCATCCAGCGGCTGTTGGTGTGGCCCGCCGTGGCCGTGCCCGGCTGGTAATAGCGATCCATGTCCCAGCGCTTGACCGGCACCGGCGCGATGCAGTCCCGGCCCTCGGCGATGTTCTGCCAGAACTGCGCAAGATTGGTCGCCTGCGGAAACTGGCCGGCCATGCCGATCACCGCGATCGGCTGCGCCTGATACGCCGCGTGCGCACCGGCTACCGCCGGTGCAGCCGACGTGCGCGTGCGCAGACCGCGCAGCGCACGCGTGCCCGTCGACGCGATGCGCGCCACCGCCACGCCCGGGGAAGCGACCGCAGCGGGCGCCGCAACGGCAGCCGGCAGCGTCACCGTCTTCTTCGGCAATGTGCCGAGCTTTTCCGCTTCCTCCTTCACATGCCGGCTCAGTTGCGCCAGCGTCGGATGGCTGTAGACCTTGGTCGCTTCGATCTCAAGACGATACGTCTCGTTGATCCGGCGCACCCAGGTCACGCCGACGATCGAGTCCAGACCGAGATCGACGAACTGCGCCTCCGCATCGATTTCGTGCTCGGGCAGCTGCAGCTCCGCCGCCAGCAGCCTGCGCAAGGTGGCTGTGACCGTCGCCAGCACGTCACTGTCGTCGACATGCACGACATGCGCAGATACCAACGGTCTCTGCGGCGCTGCGACATTCGGAACCGGACCCGCAGACATGGGAACCGCTTTCTTCGGCAGCGTACCGAGTTTTTCCGCTTCCTCCTTCACATGCCGACTCAGCTGCGCCAGCGTCGGATGGCTGTAGACCTTGGTCGCTTCGATCTCAAGGCGATACGTCTCGTTGATCCGGCGCACCCAGGTCACGCCGACGATCGAGTCCAGACCGAGATCGACGAACTGCGCCTCCGCATCGATCTCGTGCTCAGGTAACTGCAGCTCGTGCGCGAGCAGCTTGCGCAGCATGCGCGTCACCTCCGCAAGTGTGTCGCTGTCGTTGACTGCAGGTGCATCGGCGGATGCGGCAGAATGCTGCCGTGCGGTGGTGTGTGATGAAACGGAAGCGGCCAAGCCAGAAGCGGCGACGCGACGTGGCTCGCGCACCTGCGCCCGCTGGAACCGGCCTTCGATCAACGCAAGCGTATCCGAACGCCCCACGAACGTCGCATCGTGCATCGCCAGCTCGCGCGCGTACGTGTCTTCCACCTCCGCGCGCAGTGCACTCACCCACTGACGCTTCAGACCGATCAA
>JANLSB010000855.1:0-3679 GCA_031362125.1 Lysobacterales bacterium
TCTCGATCGACTGCAGCGGGTCTTCGGCTGGCGCGCTGGGCGCTTTCTCGCGGTCGGTCCGCGCAGTGTGTACCCCATCGTTCGCGGCATTGCACAGCAGACCGTCGCGCCGAGCGCGGTGCTGGTCGGCAACGCAGCGCAGTCGCTGCACCCTATCGGTGCGCAGGGCTTCAATCTCGGCCTGCGTGATGCCTTGACGCTGGTGGAATGCATTGAAACCGCTGGCGTGGCCGGCTGGGACATCGGCAGTGCATCGATGCTGGCAGACTACGCGCGTCGCCGAACGGAAGATCGCGAACGGACCATCGCGTTTTCCGACGGTCTCGCGCGCCTGACCGCGAATCCTTCGCCGCTGGTGTCATCGCTGCGCAGTCTGGGTCTGTTCGCCATCGAGAACGACGATGCGCTGCGCGCGCAGATCGTCGGCGGCGCGATGGGCTATCGCGGCGATATTCCGCAGCTCTGCCGCGAGGTGGCCGCATGAACCGTCGGATCAACAATGGCCGCCGCGTCGATGCCGCCATCGTCGGCGGCGGTGTGGTCGGTGCCGCCTGCGCACTGGCGCTGGCGCAGCAGGGCCTGCAGGTGACGCTGATCGAACATGCCGAATCGCCGGCATGGCTGTCGACGGACGCCGATCCGCGCGTGTATGCGTTTGCGCCCGACAATGTCGCGCTGTTCGAGTCGCTGGGCGTGTGGGCTGCGGTGCACGATGCGCGGGCGCATCCCTATCGGCGCATGCGCGTATGGGATGCGGCCGGCGGTGAGGAACTTCGATTCGACGCCGATGCGTTCGCGGTGAGACAACTCGGTTGGATCGTCGAACACGCGCTGCTGCAGGATCGGCTATGGGCTGCATTGCAGCAATCGAATGTGACCGTGCACTGTCCCGCGCGCGTGGTCGCGCTGGAGCAGAATGAAGACGGCGCCATGCTGGAACTGGACGACGGTCTTCGCGTCGAAGCGCGCATCGCGATCGCCGCCGACGGTGGGCGTTCCACGCTGCGCGAATTAGCGGGTATCGCCACGAAGAGCGAAGATTACGGCCAGGGTGGCGTGGTCGCCTACGTCGCTACCGGGCGCCCGCATGAAGACACTGCGTGGCAGCGCTTCCTGCCGACCGGGCCGCTGGCGTTCCTGCCGTGCGCGCCGCAGCCCGAAGCGGAGCATGTGTCTTCGATCGTCTGGACGCTGCCGGATACCGAAGCCGCGCGCCTCGTTGCGCTCGACGATGCGGCGTTCGCCGTGGAAGTGACCCGCGCATTCGCGTCGCGCTTGGGCGATGTGCGTCCACTGAGCGCGCGAGTCGCGTTCCCGCTGCGAAAACAGCTTGCCGATACCTACGTCGCCGGTCGCGTGCTCGTCGTCGGCGATGCCGCGCACGTCGTGCATCCGCTCGCAGGGCAGGGTGTGAATCTGGGGCTGCGCGACGTGTCCGCACTGCGCGACGCCATCGTGACGGCGCAGTCGCGACGTGCCGACTGGGCCGCGCCGCATCGCCTCGCGCGCTGGGCCCGCGCCCGTCGCAGCGACGCCACCGCGTCGGCCCATGCCTTCAGCGCGATCAACCGCGTGTTCTCCAACGACGATCTCGCGACCACGTTGCTGCGTGGCCACGCGCTTGGATTCGCGGGCAGGCTCGCACCGCTCAATCGCGCGCTGTGGCGGCATGCGGCGGGAATATGACCCTTTTCCGAACGAAAACGACATGCTGATCCACTGGACCTTCGATCCCATCTTTTTCTCGCTCGGTTCGCTGAGCGTGCGCTGGTACGGCTTGCTTTTCGTCGGAGCCTTCCTGGTCGGTCAATTCATTCTTGGCAGCATGTTCAAGTCCGAGGGCGTGCCGCGCGCGCAGGCGGAGCGTTTGATGATCCATGCACTGCTGGGTGCCGTGATCGGCGCGCGTCTGGTGCACTGTCTGTTCTACGAGCCCGAATACTACCTGTCGCATCCGCTTGCGATCCTGCGCATCTGGGAAGGCGGGCTCGCCAGTCATGGCGGCGCGCTCGGTATGCTGGCGGCGCTGTGGCTCGCCGCGCGCAGTGCGCAGCCGCGACTGCCGTTCCTGTGGCTGATCGACCGTGTCTCGATTCCGGCTGCGCTGGGTGCGGTGTTCGTGCGGACCGCGAATTTCCTGAACTCCGAAATCATCGGTATCCCCACATCGGGTGGCTGGGGCGTGGTGTTCGAGTCCGTCGATGCGCTGCCGCGCCATCCCGCGCAGTTGTACGAAGCATTCGCCTATGCGCTGATCTTTCTGGCGCTGTTGGCGGTGTACCGCCGCACCGGGAAACGCACTCCGGAAGGGCTGCTGTTCGGTCTGCTGATGTTGCTGGTGTTCTCGGCGCGTATCGTCGTCGAGTTTTTCAAGACGCCGCAGGCGGTGTACGAAGCGGGGCAGATGTTCAGCGTCGGCCAGTATCTCAGCCTGCCGTTCGTGGTGCTGGGTGTGGTCATGGTGCTGCGGGCTTTGCGGCGGCCGACCGCTGTCTGACCCTGTCGATTCCCGAGTGCACCGGATTGGGTTATCGTCGATACGTCACTGGAGCCTGGAGAACAGCGATGGGCGCATGGGGCACGGGCGTGTTCGATAACGATACAGCCTGCGATTGGGTCTACGCGCTGCAAGAACAGCGCGATGTCGCTTATCTGGAACACACGATCGACACGGTGCTGACGGCGGGCGATGGATTTATCGATGCCTCCGACGCCGAGGAAGCGTTGGCCGCGATCGAAGTGGTCGCGCGGCTGCAGGGGCATCCGGGCGTACGCAACAGTTATACGGAGGGCGTGGATGCGTGGGTGGAGACGCTTGGGCTGACGCCGCCGCCCGCGTTGTTGCGCAAGGCGCACGCGGCGATCGATCGTATCCTCGGTGCGGATTCCGAAATACTCGAGCTGTGGAACGATTCCGATCAGGTCGACGAGTGGAAGCGATCGGTCGACGATCTGCGCTCGCGCGTGCGCTTGGCTTGATCGCTGAAGTGCCTATTCGAGCTCGCGGTGATGCGTCGCGACATCGCGCCAGCCGTGCGCGCGTGCGTGCGCAGACAGGGCTTCAGCCAGATACACCGATCGGTGCTTGCCGCCGGTACAGCCGAAGGCGACGGTCACATAGCTGCGCGTTTCCGACTCGAATCGTGGTAGCCAGACATCGAGGAACGACGCGACCTGCGCCACGTACTCGCGCACGCTCTCCTGACCGTCGAGATGCTCGCGAACGGCGACGTCGCGGCCGGACAGCGGGCGTAGCCTCGGATCCCAATGCGGATTGGGCAGGCAGCGGGCGTCGAACACGAAATCAGCGTCGCCGGGAACCCCGTTGCGGTAGGCGAACGATTCGAACAGCAGCGAGACCCGCGGCGTCAGCCCCGGTTCGAGACTGTTCAGGACCGCCTTGCGCAGCTGGTGCACGTTCATCTCGCTGGTGTCGATGATGTAATCGGCGAGCGCGCGCAAGGGTCGCAGCCGCTCGCGCTCCAGCGCGATCGCATCCGACAGCGCCAACCCCAGGTGCGATAGCGGATGCCGACGGCGCGTTTCCGAGTAGCGCTTGACCAGGACTTCGTCGCCGGTGTCGAAGAACGCGAGCCGATGGTCGTAGCCGAGCCCGGCAACGGCGGAAAGCCACTCGCCGATCCGCGACAGGTCCGAGGCTAGGTTGCGCACGTCGATG
>JANLSB010000868.1:0-2907 GCA_031362125.1 Lysobacterales bacterium
ACGGCGGAGGTAGCGAGGAACAGAAGAGGTACTACAATCGTTGCCAGCTTCATCATGTCGAAAATCTCCGAAAGTGGTCGCGCGTATTACGCGGTGTCGGCGCTGGGCACGCCCTCGCCTGCGGGAATGGGTCGACCGCGATACCAGCGATGCTCCGCCATCGCCAGCAGCGCATGGTCTTCCGGGGTGTCGCCGTAGGCATGGACCGCATCGAACGCCGAAGGATCATAAAGCTCACGGACCCGCCGCGGTTTTTCGTCGCGCACGCACTGCGCACCGTCGTAACGGCCAGTGAGCACGCCGTCCAGCACTTCAAGCTTCGAACAGATCAACTCAAGCCCGTGCGCACGACACCAGTGCGACAGATAGACATCGAACGCGCCGGAGACGACCACGATCGTATCGCCGCGATCCTTGTGCCAAGCCACGCGCGCCATCGCCTCGGGCCGCAGCGCCGGCGGCAGCGCCTCGCGCGCGAAGCGTTCGCCGGCGGCAAGATATTCGGCTTCGGGCATGCCGCGAAACCCGACGCGCGCGATCTTTTCCCGGATCGAGACGCCCGACACCCACCCGAGTTTGTAACCCGCAATCCACGGCGTCAGCAGCAGCTTGCCGATGCGCAGGCGCGCAGGCGGCACGACGGAATACACGAACGCCGGCAGCATCTCGCGCGTGGTGAGCGTGCCGTCGAAGTCGAACAGAGCGAGGTTCACGTCGCCTGAACCGATAAAGACCGTGTTGAAACGGCTGCTTTTCCGTCATTGATCGAAATCGGAATACCGCCAAACCCCGCCGCGCCGGCTTTGAATCTCAGTCGTTGAGTCCATGTGAGCATGGCCGTATCGACACAAGCATCGCCGCTTGTTTTGATCAGTCGCGCATCCGTCACGCGACCCTTGTCGTCGCATTCAACGAACAACCCGGTTTCCGCACTCGCAAGCTTGGCGCGCGCGGACTCCCTCAAGACCGGCCGCAAGGATGGCTTCGCTGCATAATCGTCACCTCTCATTTCGGGTATTTCTTTTTGATGCTTCTATTTCTTTTTGTTGCTTCGATGAGTCGTTTTCCTGATCGACCATCAAGTTGAAAGGCAATCGCCCTGTGCCCCCCTTGCCCGGCGTCACTCTGGCTTCTCTGCCCCACGCGAGAATGGCTCGATCGAGTTCCTCATTGCCGGACGCCGGGTCGAGCGCGAGGTTCACCGGCACGCCATCCGCGTCGTAGTCGAGGACGAGGACAGCCTTGGCGTCACTCATGCCAGATGCGGAAATCGCCTGTGTTACCGGGGCCATCGAGGGCGTCACCGTCAGCGAAACACGCGTCTGGGCGACTGGCTGCGCCGCCTCCGCAGGCTGCGGTTGAACAGATGCATCCTGGGCCGAAGCTACGCCAACAAGAGCGAGCGTCAGCAGTGCGTACAGTGAAAAGTGGGACATGAAGTACTCCTGTTCGGGGCTATCGCTCAGAGAGAGCGTGAAATACTCGACAACAGGATCACTCGCGATCCAGAACGGCCGTCCGGTCGGCCGCTGGCGGCGCACCTTGGCCTCGCATACACGGCCATCACCCCCGCCCGTACACATCCTCGTACCGCACGATATCGTCCTCGCCCAGATAATCGCCGGACTGCACTTCGATCAGCTCCAATATCTCGGCACCCGGGTTTTCAAGCCGATGCTTAGCACCGATCGGAATGTATGTGGACTGGTTTGCGAACAACTCGAACACGTCGTTGTTGCGGGTGACGCGTGCCGTACCACTGACGACGATCCAGTGTTCGGCGCGGCGTTCGTGCGACTGCAGCGACAGCGTCGCGCCGGGCTTGACCTTGATGCGTTTGACCTGGAAGCCGGCGCCGACGTCGACGGAATCGTAGCTGCCCCAAGGGCGATGCACTTCGCGATGCAGCGCGGCCTGTGAACGCTGTTCGGCCTTGAGTCGCGCCACCACCTGTTTGACGTCCTGCACCTTGTCTTTCGCGGCGACGAGAACCGCGTCGTCGGTTTCGACCACGATCAGATCGCTGACGCCAACCAGCGCGACGAGCCGACGCGAGTAAGCGTAGGTGTTGCGGCTGTCGACCGCGATCACGTCGCCGTGATGCGCGTTGCCGTCGCCGTCCTGTTCGCTGACGTCCCACAGCGCCGACCACGAGCCCACGTCATTCCAGCCGATATCGACCGGCAGCACCATCGCTGCGGCGGTCTTTTCCATCACCGCGTAGTCGATCGATTCGGAAGGCGATGCGGCGAATGCGTCGCGGTCGAGGCGCAGGAATTCCCGATCGGGATCGAGATGCTCGCAGGCTGCGCGTGCAGCGGCGAGGATGTCCGGACGATACTTGCCGAGCTCTTCGAGATAGCGCGAGGCGCGGAACAGGAACATGCCGCTGTTCCAGTAATAGCCGCCGTCGTCGAGATAGCGCTGCGCAGTGGCTGCGTCGGGTTTTTCGACGAAGCGCAGCACCTTGCGCACGCCCTCACCATCACTGGCCTGAATGTAACCGAAGCCGGTTTCCGGCGCCTGCGGCACGATCCCGAAGGTCACCAGCGCGCCGGCTTCGGCGGCGGGAGCGGCAGCGATCACCGCCGCACGGAACGCGGCATCGTCGCGCACCACGTGGTCCGACGGCAGCACCAGCAGCAGCGGATCGCCATCCTCGTGCTGCGGATCGGCGCGCGCGATCAGCGCCGCGGCGGCGATCGCCGGCGCGGTGTTGCGGCCGACCGGTTCCAGCACGATCCGCGGCGTCGGCGCACCGATCACCCGCAGCTGTTCTGCGACCAGGAAACGATGGTCCTCGTTCGCGACCACGATGGGCGCCAGGCACGACAGCGCCGCGACCCGCCGCCACGTGGCCTGAAGCATGGTGTCGTCGCCGACCAAGGGCAGGAACTGCTTCGGGTA
>JANLSB010000020.1:0-9197 GCA_031362125.1 Lysobacterales bacterium
CTTCGCCCAGCAGCAGATAGAGCGCCGCCGCGACGACCAGCAGCAACAGCATCGGTTCGCGCAGCACATCGAGCACCATCCGCGGCCAACCGCGACGGTCGGGCTGCGGCAGCAGATTCGGTCCGTCGCGATGCAGGCGCACTGCGGCTTCGGCCGCGCTCAAGCCGGGGCTGCGTGAGCGCGGTGTCGTCATTGCGATGGCGTTTCCCGCGCTTCGACGCGGGCACCGTCTTCCACCGCATCGCCGGGATAGACGATCACGCGATTCCCGGCGCGCAGGCCGGAGACGATCCAGGCGTCCTCGCCGTTGCGCCCGCCGATCTCGACCGGCCGCAGCCTTGCGCGACCCGCGTCGATCACGAATACGGCCATCGCGCGCGCGTCATCGCCCGCCGATTGCGTACGCGGGAACACCGCACTGACCGGCACCCGCAGCACGTTGTCGCGCGCGAGTGCGACGATGCGCACGCCGACGCGATAGCCGTCGCCGAGCGCGCGCCATTGTTCCGGCGGACTGGTGATGTCGATCAGCACATTCACCCGCTGTTCCTCGACGCCGAGCGCCGAGATCTTGGTGAACGCGGCCGGCTCGATGCGGCGCACCCTGCCCACCAGCGGCGTCGTGCCGCCCCAGCGTTCGATCCGCACCGGCGTGCCGGGTTTGGCCTGCAGCGCATCACCGGTCAGCAATTCGGCGACGATCTCCATCGCGCCGGTGTCGCCGATCTCCAGCAGCGGCGTGCCCAGCGCGACCGTGCCTGCGCTGGGCTGCAGCACCCGCAGCACCCGTCCGGCGACCGGCGCGCGCACCGCGAACGTGGCATCGTCGTCGCCGCGGACCGCCGCGAGCGCGGCGCGCGCCTGATCGAGTTCGTGCCCGGCGACGTGGCGGTCCTGGATCGCGCTGTCGAGCTCCTTCTGCGCCGCGCGCACCGCGAGGCGGTCGGTATCGAGCTGGTTGGCGGAGATGAAACGATCGGCGGCGAGTTTCTCGTCGCGCTTGAGCACGGTGCGCGTCTGCTCCAGTGCGACCTTGGCGCGCTCGATCCGGGTCTGCGCGCGCGCGACCATCGCGTCGGTGGTCTCCACCCGCACCGCGAGTTCCGCGCTGGTCCGCGCATCGAGCATCGGCGCCAGGGTCGGCGCCAGCGTCGCCAGCACCATGTCGGGTGTCACCGCATCGCCCTCGCGCAGTGCGATCCGCGACAGCCGTCCGGCCAGCGGTGCCGAGACGACGTAGCGATCGCGCACGCGGGTTCTGCCGTCCTCGTCGATGGTGGTCTCGAAGCGGCCGACGCTCGCGGCCGCCAGTTCGACCTGCAGCGGCCGCGGCGCGAACGCCCAGCCGAGCAGCGCGACCGTCGCCGCGAGCGCGACGCCGCCGATAATCCAGGTCCTGGTTTTGCGCATGTCGTCCTCCGTCACTCTCGTGTTTTCAAGGCTGCGACCATGTCCAGCCGGTCGATCCGTCGCCGCACCACCAGCGCGCTGGCGACGCCGGCGGCGAGCACCGCCAGTCCGGCCCACGCGTAGGTGCGCGGCAGGATCGCGACCGGGAAGAAGAACTGATCGTTGCGCATCATCGTCACGATCAGATGCACCAGCCCATTGCCGAGCCACATGCCCAGCGGCAGCGCGATGCCGATGCCGATCGCCATTTCGCCCAGCAGCAGCGCCGACACTTCGGCGCGGCTGAAACCGAGCACACGCAGGCTGGCGAGCTCCCAACTGCGTTCGGCCAGCGCGATGCGCGCGTTGTTGTAGACCACGCCGACCGCGATCACCGCGGCGAACACGGTCAGGATCGTGCTCATGATGCGGATGTTGCGGGCGCTGATCTCCTGCATGTTGCGCCACAGCGTGGCTTTGCTGAAGGCGCCGACGATGCGCGGCACCGTCATCGCGGCCTTGAGGAAGCGCGCTTCGCCGCCGCGCTCGACCGCGGCCGAGAACTGGGTGCTGACATCGTCTTCGCCGAGCAGCCGGTTCAGCGCGCGGCGCTCCATGTACGCGTTCAGCCCCATCATGTTGCGCACGGTGGCGACCAGCGGCACCGCCAGCGTGCGCGTGCGGCCTTCCAACACTTCGATCCGGACCGGATTGCCGACGCGCAGCCCGAGTTTTTCGGCGAGACGGTCGGTCATCACCAATCCCTCCGTACGCGGCAGCACCTGGCGATTGTCGACATCCACGATCCGGCGCAGTTCCGGCCGCGCGGCATAACCCTGGATCGCGCTGCGCTCGCTGCGGTGGCCGTGGACGAAGCGCACCGGAATGTCGCGCCCGGATTCGACCGCGATCGCGCCGGGCAGTCGCGCGACGGCGAAGCGCGCGCTGTCGTTCACCGGCTCGGCCATCCACACGATCACGTCGCTGCGCATCTCGACGTTGAATGTGCTGTCGACGATGGCTTCGATCGCATCGCGGAAGAAGTTGCCCATCACCACGATGGCAACCGCTGCGGCCACGCCGCCGATCGACAGCACGGTGCGCAGCGGCCGCCGCTCCATGTTGCGCAGGATCATCCGCAGTGTGGTCGGCAACCGGGTGAAGCCGAGGCGCTCGGCGAGCGTGCGTCGATAGCGTCCCGGCGATGGCGGCCGCATGGCTTCCGCAGGGGCCAGGCGCATGGTTGTGAACAGGGTGTTGAGCGTGCCCAGCACCGCCGTGCCGAGGGTGATGCCGATGCTCACCACCAGCAGCCACGGCGCGAGCCGATGCCCGAAATCAGGAAAGTGGAAGAAATCGGCGTAGATGCCAACGAACTTCATGCCCAGCCATTTGCCCAGCGCGACGCCCAGGATCAATCCGGCCACCACGATGACGAACACCAGTTTGAGGTAATACCCGCCGATGCTGCGATTCGGGTAACCCAGGGCTTTCAGAGCCGCGATCTGCTCGCGCTGGGTCGCGACCAGCCGCGACACCACCACATTGAGCAGGAACGCCGCCACCGCCAGGAAGATCGATGGCAGCACCGTACCTAGCACGTGCTGTTCCTTGATCTCGTTCTGCAGCATCGCGTGCGAGGTCTGGTCCTCGCGGCCGTAGGCCTCGCGACCACCGTAGGGCGAAATCAAGCGCTCGACGGCGGCAATCACCGCGACCTCCGACGCGCCCGGCGCCAGTTTGATCGCGACATGGTTGAACGCGCCGTGCATGTCGTAGGCGGCCGCGAGCGTGTCGCGATCGACCCAGAACACGCCGAAGCCGCGCATGTCGGGCATGCCGCCGAAGCCGGCGAAGATGTACTCGGGCGAGAGCGCGATGCCGACGATCCGCAGCGTGCGGCGCTTGCCGTCGACCAGCGCCGACAGCGTCGCGCCCGGAGCGATGCCGCGCGCCTGTGCGAAACCTTCCGACACCAGCGCATCGATACTGCCGTCGCGATGCGCGGTGGCGGCATCGAGCCTCCGCCCGCTGCGCAGCGACACCCGGTTCATCCGCATCGACCGACGCGGATCGACGCCGATCAGATGGCCCATGATCGGGTCGGAGACATCCGGAATTTCGATCCGCACCGAATGCTCGACCGTAGTCTGCACGTCGGCCACGCCGGGTACGTCGCCGAGCGCGGCGGTCAGCGCGTTCGGCGCGCGCTTCACCGTCGCGAAAACATCGGCGAAGCGGTCAGCGGCATAGTAGCGGTCGCGCGCCAGCGCCAGCGAATCGACCGCGCTGAGCGTGGTGATGAAGCCGGCGACGCCGCTGGCCACCACCAGCGAGATGGTCAGCGCCTGGCTCCACATCAGCCGCAGATCGCGCAGCAGTTTGCGGTCGAGGGCGCGCATGTTCATGAACGCATCACCACGAGAGTTCGGACGGTCGCAATTTGTGCGCATTGGCGTCGATGCGCTGGATGCGGCCGTCGCCGAGATGGATCACGCGATCGGCCATGCCGGCGATGGCCGCGTTGTGGGTGATCACCACCGCAGTGGTGCCGAGTTCGCGATTGATTTTCTCGATCACTTCCAGCACCAGTTTGCCGGTCTGGTAATCGAGCGCGCCGGTGGGCTCGTCGCATAGCAGCACCGCCGGACGTTTCACGATCGCGCGCGCGATCGCGACCCGCTGCTGCTCGCCGCCGGAGAGCTGCGCCGGGAAATGATCGCGGCGTGGCGTGAGCCCGACCAGATCGATGGCGTCGTCCACCGGCATCGGATCATCGGCGATGTCGGACACCAGCTGCACGTTCTCGCGCACGGTCAGGCTGGGGATCAGGTTGTAGAACTGGAACACGAAGCCGACGTGCTCGCGCCGGAAGCGGGTGAGTTCGGTTTCGCTGGCGCCGTCGAGGCGATGCTCGCAGTACGCCACTTCGCCGGAGGTCGGCACGTCCAGTCCGCCGAGGATGTTCAGCAGGGTCGATTTACCGCTGCCCGATGGGCCGAGCAGCACGATGGATTCGCCGCCGAAGATGTCCAGGTCGATTTCGCGCAGCGCCCGCACTTCGACTTCGCCCATGCGGTAGATCTTGCGCAGGCCGCGCGCGCGGAACACGACCGCGCGCGGTTTGCCTGCCGCTTCGGGCTCAGCTGCGTTTTGTCCGGATACGGCCGGAGTGGCGGGGGGCTGGGAGGCCATCGGTTCGATCTCGTTCTCCGCGGGAGCGGTGGGGACAGAGATGCAGGGAGATGCTGGTCGATACTGACGTTCGAATTCTGCAACGGCGCACAGACCGAACGCTTTCGACTATACGCAGGAAACCGCCTCCACATTTGACGTCGATCAAGTAGTCGCACGTCATTTCGTGCATCAATGACGTTCCCCCGGCTACGGATGAGGTGTCGTCGTGATCAAGGACATTTTGATTCCCTATGTGAATACCGACAGCGAGAAAGCGCCGGCAGCGGCGGCGCTGGCGCTTGCCGAAGCCTTCGACGCGCACGTGGCGATGCTGGTGACGGTCGACGTGCAGGCGCCGATGCCCAGCGATTGGGGCGCGATGGCCTACGACGTCTACGCGCGCCTGCACGAGGAAGCGCGCAAGCGCGCAAGCGAACGGGTCGAGGCGTTGCGCGGCAAGTTTGCGAATACCGCAGTGCCGCTGGAAGTCCGCATGACCGAGGCGATATCGCTGTTTCCGCAGAACACTGCCGCGATGCACGCCCGCTATGCCGATCTGACCGTGTTGCCGACGATGCCGGGTACCGGCGCCGACAACATGTTCGTGCACGATTATTTCCACGACATCCTGCGCCACTCGGGCCGGCCGCTGCTGGCGGTGCCCGAGGGCAGCACGGCGACGCTGCCGCCGAAATGCGTGGTGATCGCGTGGAAGCCGACGCGCGAAGCCAGCCGCGCGGTCGCCGACGCGATGCCGCTGCTGCACAAGGCCGATACGGTGCATGTGCTGGTGATCGATCCGGCGGTCGGCGAAGCCGCGCACGGCGGCGAACCCGGCGCTGACATCGCCGCGCATCTGGCCCGCCACGGGCTGAAGGTCGAAGTGGAGACCAGGCCGAGCATGAATTTTTCGGTGGCGTATGCGGTGCTTCAGCATGCGCGCACGGTCGGTGCCGACCTGGTCGTTGCCGGCGGTTACGGCCACTCGCGACTGCGCGAGGCGCTGCTCGGCGGCACCACCCGCGAGCTGCTGCAGACCACGCATGTGCCGGTGCTGTTTTCGCATTGAGCGCGGTGCGATCGCTGCCTGAGGCGTAGACTTCGAGCCATGATTCGCAGATATCGTCCAGCGCAGGCATGCCGCTGAATTCCGCCGAGCTCTACGGTTACGGCGTCGCATTCGCGGTCGGTCTGCTGATCGGCATCGAGCGCGAGCGCAGCAAGGGCGACGGCCCGCAGCGCGCAGCAGCCGGGGTGCGCACCTTCATCCTGGTGGCGCTGGCGGGTGCGATCGCGCAGCGGCTCGGCGGCGTCGGCATCGCGGTCGGCGGCGCGTTCGTGGCCCTGGCGTCGTTGGCGAGCTATCGCCGCAGTCGTTCCGATGATCCCGGCCTCACTACCGAAGTCGCGATGCTGGTGACGTTCCTGCTCGGCGTGCTGGCGATGACCGCACTGCCGATCGCCGCCGGCCTCGGTGTGGTAGTCGCGATGGTGCTGGCGAGCAAATCGAGCCTGCATCGCTTCACCCGCAACACACTGACCGAACAGGAGCTGCACGACGCGCTGCTGCTCGCCGCTGCCGCAGTGGTGGTGCTGCCGCTGTTGCCAGACCGTGCCATCGATCCGTGGCAGGCGCTGAATCCGCACACATTGTGGCTGCTGGTGGTGCTGGTGATGGCGATCAACGGCGCCGGCTATATCGCGCTGCGCATGCTCGGCCCAAGTGCGGGTCTGGCGCTCGCCGGTTTCGTCGGCGGTTTCGTGTCAAGTACCGCGACCATCGCCGCGATGGGCGACCGTGCGCGCGTCTCGCCGCAGTGGTTGGCGCAATGCGTCAGCGCTGCGCTGTGTTCCAACATCGCGACCGTCATCATGCTGGCTGTAGTGATCGGCGCGCTGTCGCCGCCGCTGCTTGCGGCGTTGATGTGGCCGCTGATCTTCGCCGGCTGTGCGGCGATGCTGTCGGCCTGGCTGGTGCATGCGCGCAGCGCATCGACCGATGTCGACGACCGCCCGGTCGCGCCTGGGCGCCCGTTCGAACCACGTCATGCACTGGTGTTCGCCGCGATCGTCAGCGCGATCCTGCTTTTGTCGACCGTGGTGCATCGCTGGCTCGGCGACACCGGCGTGCAGATCGCCGCCGGCGTCTCGGGTCTTGCGGATCTTCACGCCGCCGCCGCGTCGGTGGCGCAGCTGGTCGCCAGCGGCGACATCGATGTAGACGATGGGGGCTGGACGGTGGTCATCGCCCTGATCGCGAATTCGCTCAGCAAGCTGCTGATGGCGTGGCTGCGCGGCGGTCGGGGGTTTCTGCTGAGGATGTTGCCGGGTGTGACCTTGATCGTGGTCGCGTTTGCGGCGGGTGTGTGGCTTGCCGGCGTCTGACCAATGATGGTGTTCGGGTAAGGCCTGGAACCTTTTTCGCGCTGGTGCGCGAGTTACTTTTTTTGGCGCAAAGAAAGTAACCAAAGAAAACATTCAGGTCCAATTCGAAACTGTCAACTGAAGCATGGCCTGGATTTTTCGATGAGACATCCTTGTCTCATCGAAAAACGATGCACATCCTGTGCATCGCCCTCCGGGTCTCCAATCATGGGACAGCGAATTGCGCCTGCAAGATCGCCAGGACGATCACCACCTGCTGATATGCGGTCAGTCGTACTGCCATTTGAATCAGTGCTCGCCGCAGATGAATTTCAGACCACCATGAATCCGCATGTTTCTTGTTTGAGCGCCGCGAGATTTCTTCGTCCCATCGGTATTCAGGCTATTGCACAGTCGGACCAAGACCGTAGACCCGGAGGGCGGCGCACAGGACGTGCGCCGTTTTTCGATGAGGCAGGACGCCTCATCGAAAAATCCCGGCCATGCTGCAGTTGGCAGGTTTGAATTGGACCTGAGTGTTTTCTTTGGTTACTTTCTTTGCGCCAAAGAAAGTAACTCGCGCACCAGCGCGAAAAAGGTTCCAAGCCTTACCCGAGCATCATCAGTCAGCGACGTCGACAACGCTGCGAAACTCCCATCAAGGGGATGCGTGCAATCCCTGCAGCCGAATCCCGGCCATCCGATTCGCCCCACATCGGAAAAACCGCGAATTCGCCAACCACTGCTGATCCGGGTAATACGCGAAGATCAGCTGCCCCTGCTTGAGCAGGTCGATGACCGCGTCCGCCACCGCAGGACGCAGGGCAGGACAGCCGAAGCTGCGGCCGAGCCGACCCTGGCGCTGGGCCATCGCCGGGTCGACGTAAGGCGCGCCGTGCATGACGATGGCGCGGGCGCGGGCCTGATCGTTGATGCCGGGTTCCAGCCCATCCATCCGCAGCGAATAGCCGTTGCCGCCGATGTAGGTTTCGGCGGTGGCGAACAGGCCGAGGCTGGACTGGTGGCTGCTCTCGCGGTTGGAGAAGGCGCTGGCGAAGTTTTCGCCGCTGCCTTTGCCGTGGGCGACGTGTTCGGTGTAGAGCAGCCGCGCTTGCTCGAGGTCGAACACCCACAGCCGGGGTTCCGTGGACGGCAGGGAGTAATCGATCACCGCCAGCCGCCGGGCGGCGTCGATCGCGCCGGTGGCCGCGGCGCACTGCGCGGCTTCCAGCGCCAGCGCCAGCACCTTCGGATTGGCCCGTGGCGCAAGACGCTGCAGGCGGTCGACCAGCGTGGATGTGGTGTCGATGCGCGCGATGGAGATCGCCGCGCCCGTCGGCGAATGGCCGGCATCGGCGGCCATCGCGGACGGCGCCATCGCCAATGCGACGGCCACAAGCAGGGAGGAGGAGGCTCGGAACATCGTCGGAGCATGCCCCATGCCGGCCGGGAAAACATGAACAAGCCGGGCGCTCAGGGCTTATCGGGCGGGGTTTGTGGGGGCGGTGGCAGTGGCGTTGTGACCGTGGTCGCATCGGTCTGCGGCGCCGAGGGCGCTGCGGGCGGGACGTAGCGCAGCGCTTCGTCGGTGATCATCAGGATCGCATCCGCAGGCAGGACCGCCTGGAGCAGCTGGGCGAACGTGCCCGACACCCGGACCTGCCCGCCTCGCAGCGGCGGCTGAGCCGCGCCCGATGCAGGTGTCTTGCCCGGAATCGCGATCGCCCGCCAGCGCAGCGTCGGCGGAGGATCGGGCAGGGCGGTGCCGGCGGTGATGTCCGCGCCCTCGCCGGCATCCATCTGCAGCGAATAGTGGTGCGTGCCTTTCGCGGGCTCGCCGGTGATTTCGGCGTTGGCGTGACCTATTTCGATGCCATTGCGCAGCACCACGAGTCTGCGATCCCGTGTGCTCAGCATTACCGTCAGCGGACCTTCGAGCGCGGGTTCGGGCGTCCACGACTCGGCGAGCGCATCGCCGGTCGCGTCGCGCACCGCGCCGCTCGCGGTATCGACCGGTGTCAGCCATTCCGGCGCGATCACCTCAGGCGGATGCGAGGCCGCATCCGCGACCACCACGATCACGTCGCGCCGGCTCACGTCGTAGAGTACTTCCGCGAAGGCCGCAGGCAAGCGGATGCAGCCGTGCGATGCGGGATACCCCGGGAGCTTGCCCGCGTGCAGGGCGGTGCCGCTCCAGGTCAGCCGCAGCATGAAGGGCATCGGCGCGTCGTCGTAGAGGTTGGAGTGGTGGTCGCGCTCCCGTTCCA
>JANLSB010000025.1:0-4527 GCA_031362125.1 Lysobacterales bacterium
CCCAGCTGACGTCGGTGTCGCTGGGGCTGACCTCGATCGGCGCGATCGGCGGGCCGAACGGGCCGACCATGCGTCGTGCGGTGAACTTCTTGCTGTCGTCGGTGTAGCGCACGCCGCCGCGCAGTTTCAGCTTGTCGGTGACGTCGAAATCGCCGGACGCGAACACCGCCCAAGCGGTGTTGTCCTGACGCTGGGTGGCGTAGCCGTTCTGCGGGCCGCCGAAACCGTTGTAGGAAAAGCTGTCGACATCGATGGACTCGTCGAACCAGAACAGGCCGGCCTGCCAGTCGAAGCGGCCCCATTCGTTGGATTCGAGGCGGAATTCCTGGCTGAGCTGGCGATGATCCGGCAGACCGTCGGCCGATTCGGCCGGGAACAGCGATGTGCCGATCGGGCCGGTCGGGAAGGCATAGACCGAACCGCCGTCGATGTCGCCGCGGCTGAAAACCTCGACGCTTTCGTAACCGGTGATCGAGTACAGGCTGACGCGACCGAGGTCCCAACGCATGCGCAGATTGGCACCGAACTGATCGAGGCTCTGCTCATTGCGGCCGTCGATCGAAACACGGTCGCGCGCGAAACCACTGTTCAGATCATTGCTGCCCGGACGGATCAAGCCGGCGCGGAACAGACGCGCGGTGCCGTCGAGCGTGCGCATGTGCACGTTGGCGAGCGCCTCGAAGGTGTCGCTGGGCTGGAACAGCACCTGCAGGCGCGCCGCCGTTTCTTCGTAGCCTTCGAGATCATCGCCGGGGCCGTTGGCGGTGTTGTCGACCCAGTCATCGCGGCGTTGGTGCTGCACCGACAGGCGCGCGGAAACAGTTTCGCTGAGGCCACCGGTCACGGCGCCCTCGACATTGATGGTGTTGTACTTGCCGTAGCCGATCCTGCCGTAACCGCCGAACTCCTGCTCCGGGCGAGCGGACTCGAACTTGATCACGCCGGCGGGCGAGTTGCGGCCGAACAGCGTGCCCTGCGGTCCGCGGGCCATTTCGATCTGGTCCAGATCGAACAGCGGAAAGCCCTTCAGGATCGGGTTCTCCTGGACCACGCCGTCGTACACCAGCGAGACCGGCTGTGAGGCGTTGAGGTCGAAGTCGGTATTGCCCAGGCCGCGAATATAGAAACGCGGGAACGCGCGGCCGAACGACGATTCGATATTCAGGCTCGGCAGGCGGCCCGAGAGCAGACGGATGTCGTCGCCGCTGGAAGTCAGTACCTCGAGTTTTTCGCGATCGACCGTGGTGATCGCCATCGGCACGTCCTGGATGTTCTCGACCCGACGTTGCGCGGTCACGGTGATGGCATCGAGTTCTGGCGCGTCGGGTTCGGCGGTGGTGTCCTGGGCCATGGCCGGCAGGGCGAAGAAAACGGCGGCGGCGAGCCCGCCGAGACGCAGCGTGTGACGGCCGTTGCGATGGGAATCGATCATGGGTGAAATCCTGGGTGGGGAAAGAATATGTTGCAGACAACGGTCAGACGGAACCGTCTGTGCCGGATTTGGCGGCAGCAGCCCTGGGAACATGGCCCGCCTGCGGTCGCTGGATTGTAAACAATTCGTCAATTCAACGTGTTACAGCCGTCATATGGGCGGACTTCCAGATGCAATATGGCTTTTGTCACGGGCCGAAAGCTCCCCCTATCCGCTACCCTGCCGACTGCACTTCCGCACGCCCGCTTTTGCCGAGGACCGCTCATGAATCGCCCACTCGCCTGCGCCCTGGCGCTGGCCATCACCGCCAGCTTGGCTGGCATCGCCAGCGCACCATACGCCTACGCCGCCAATGACAAGACCACCATGCCCGCACCCGCCGCCCAGGACAACCCGTTCTTCGTCGAAAGCACACTGCCGCTGAAGTATCCGCAATTCGACAAGATCAAGGATGAGCACTTCGCTCCGGCCTTCGACCATGGCATGGCCGATCAGCTGAAGGAAGTCGACGCAATCGCCAACAGCGCAGAACCGGCCACCTTCGAAAACACCATCATCGCGCTGGAAAAATCCGGCCAGGTGCTGAGCCGCGCGACCATCGTTTTCTTCAGTCTGGCCGGTGCCGACACCAATGAAGTCCGCCAGAAACTGCAGGGCGACTACGCCGCCAAGCTGTCCGCACACGGCGACGCGATCGCGCTCAATCCGAAATTGTTCGCCCGGATCAAATCGCTTTACGAGCGCCGCCAGTCGCTCGGTCTCGACGCAGAGGGCGTGCGTCTGATCGAACGCTATTACACCGACTTCGTGCGCTCCGGCGCGAATCTGACCGAGGCGCAGAAAATCCGCGTCAAGGACATCAACTCGCAGCTCGCAACGCTCGGTACGAAATTCAGCCAGAACGTGCTGGCGGAAGTGAACGCTTCCGCAGTCGTGGTCGCTAGCAGGGAAGAACTGGCTGGCCTGTCCGAAGGCCAGATCGCGGCCGCGGTCGAGGCCGCCAAAACACGCAAGCTCGAGGGCAAGTACGTCATTGCGCTGCTCAACACCACCGACCAGCCGCCGCTGGCCCAGCTCGAGAACCGCGGCCTGCGGGAGCGGATCTACAAGGCTTCGATCGGGCGCGGCAGTCACGGCGGCGAATTCGACAACAGAGACATCGTGTCGCAGGTCCTGAAATTGCGCGCCGAAAGCGCGAAACTGATGGGTTACGCCAACCATGCCGCATTCGTGCTGGAAGACGAAACTGCGCGCAGCCCGGAAGCGGTTAACGCGATGATGGCAAAACTGGCGCCGCCCGCAGTGGCCAACGCCAAGCGCGAAGCGGCCGATATCCAGGCTGTCATCGACGCCGAGCAGAAGACCATCGGCCAACCGAGCTTCAAATTGGAACCATGGGACTGGGCGTTCTACGCCGAGAAGGTCCGCAAAGCCCGCTACAACTACGACGAGTCGCAGCTCAAACCCTACCTGCAGCTCGACAGCGTGCTGCAGAACGGCGTGTTCTATGCCGCCGGCAAGCTCTATGGCCTGAGTTTCAAAGAGCGCAAGGATCTGCCCGTCTATCATGACGACGTGCGCGTATTCGACGTGTTCGACGCCGACGGCAAGCAGTTGGCGATCTTCATTTCAGACATGTATGCGCGCCCATCGAAGCGCGGCGGCGCATGGATGAACAACTACGTCTCGCAGTCGGGACTGACCGGCAATCTTCCGGTCGTCGCCAATCATCTCAACATCCCGAAGCCGCCGGCCGGCGAACCGACGCTGATGACTTGGGATGAAGTGACCACGATTTTCCACGAATTCGGCCATGCCCTGCACGGCATGTTCTCGAACGTGCAATATCCGCGATTCTCCGGCACCAGCGTGCCGCGCGACTTCGTGGAGTATCCGTCGCAGGTCAACGAGATGTGGGCCGACTGGCCGGAAGTGCTGGCCAACTACGCCAAGCACTACCAGACCGGCGCACCCATGCCGAAGACATTGCTCGACAAGGTGGTGGCCGCAGCGAAGTTCAACCAGGGCTTCACCACCACCGAATACCTGGGCGCGGCGATGCTGGATCAGAGCTATCACCAGTTGAGCGCAGATCAGGTGCCGGCCAGCAAGGATCTGATCGCCTTCGAAGCGGCTGCACTGAAGAAGAACGGCACCGATTTCCAGGCAGTGCCGCCGCGTTACCTCACCACATATTTCAGTCACATCATGGGCGGATATTCGGCGGGTTACTACGCCTATATCTGGTCGGAAGTGCTGGATGCGGACAGTGTCGACTGGCTGAAGAACAACGGTGGTTTGACACGGAAGAACGGCGATCATTTCCGGGCCACGCTGCTGTCGCAGGGCGGAAGCCAGGATGCGATGAAGATCTTCCGCGACTTCACGGGCCGTGATCCATGGATCGAACCGCTGCTCGAACGCCGGGGTCTGACCACCAAGTAACATCTGCGCGGAATCTCCACGTACCCCGACACCGCCCGGTCAATCCGGGCGGCGTTTTTTTCGCAGTCGAATGACATAAGCTTTGCCGATGTCCGCATCGCCCCCACAGATCCACAGCGACGCCGCCGCAGATGGAAGCGTACTGCGAGGGTGGCTCGATCGTTTCGAGCGCGTCTTCCTGCTGACAGGCGCCGGCGTGAGTACCGCATCGGGTATTCCCGATTATCGCGATACCGACGGCGCGTGGAAACGATCACCGCCGGTAACGTATCAGGCCCTCGTCGGCGACCCCGCAACGTATCGCCGCTACTGGGCGCGCAGTCATGTCGGCTGGCCAACCTTTTCCAGCGCAGAACCCAACGCGAGCCATCGTGCATTGACTGTATTCGAGAATACAGGCCGCCTCACATCGTTGGTGACACAGAACGTGGACGCGCTGCATCAGCGTGCCGGCAGCCGCGCAGTGATCGATCTGCACGGTCGACTGGATCGCGTCGTCTGCCTCGGTTGCGGCGACGAACGACCACGTGCGGGACTGCAGATACGAATGAGCGCAACCAACACCGGCTGGCAACCGCGAGATGCTACGGTTGCGCCGGATGGCGATGCCGATATCGATCCCGACGCCGTGAGGCGGTTCGAACCGCCTC
>JANLSB010000048.1:0-1952 GCA_031362125.1 Lysobacterales bacterium
CGATTCGACATCGACCTCGTGGCTTTCCAACGCGACCCCGGCAGCACGCGCGAGAATCAGCAGCTTGCGCCGCACATCTTCGCCCGACAGATCGTCGCGCGGATCTGGTTCGGTGTAGCCGGCCTCGCGCGCCTGGCGCACGAAGCCCGAGAACGGGCGCAGGCCGTCGTAGTGATTGAACAGCCAGGCCAGCGAGCCGGACAACACCCCGGCGATGGCATGGATGCGGTCGCCGCCGGCCTGCAGTGCGCGGATCGAACGCAGCAACGGCAAACCAGCGCCGACGGTGGCGCTGTCGCCATAATGACTGCGACCGGTGCGCTGCGCATCGCGGATCTCGCGCCAGCGCACGAGCGAAGTGCCCTGCCCGAGCTTGCAAGCGGTGACGACGTGGATGCCCTGCGCCAACCATTGCGCGTGACGTCCGGTGACGGCTTCGCTGGCGGTGGCGTCGATCACGATACGCAGACCGCGATCGCCAAGCGTCTGCGGCACATCGCGCAGCGAGCTTGCTGTGTACGTCGGTGCCGCGTATTGCGATATGGCGCACGCAAGCGCATCGGCGCACGATACGGGCCGGTGGCTCAAGCGGGAATTGCCGGCGTAGCTCAGCGACAACCGCTCGCCGAAAGCGCTGGCTTCCCATCCGGCTAGTCGGGCGAGCACCGCTTTGCCGACGGTGCCTGTGCCGAGCAGTGCGATACGCGCAGGCGCCGGTCGCGATGCGACAGGCCTGCGCGTCGCGAGCACGGCATTCATATCGCGACCTGTTTCCGCGAATCGACGCTATCGAGGGCACGATCCAGCGCCGCCGCGATGTCGGCGACGAGGTCGTCGGCGTGTTCGATGCCCACCGACAGTCGCAGCAGGCCATCGCCGATGCCGGCAGCCGCGCGCGCTTCGGCCGACATCGCCGCATGGGTCATGGTCGCCGGATGCGCGATCAGGCTTTCCACGCCGCCGAGCGATTCGGCAAGCGTGAAGTAGTCGAGACCGTCGACGAACGCACGCACCGCCTGCTCGCCGCCCTCAAGTTCCACGCTGAGCATCGCGCCGAAGCCATGCTGCTGGCGCGCGGCGAGCGCATGGCCGGGATGCGACGCGAGCCCCGGGTAATGCAGTGTCCGCACCGCAGGATGATCCTGCAGCAGTTCGACCAGCGCGGCGGTGTTTTCCTGATGCACACGCAGACGAGCGTCCAGCGTGCGCAGGCCGCGCAGGGTGAGGAAACTGTCGAACGGCGCGCCGGTGATGCCCAGCGCATTCGCCCACCACGTCAGCTGCGTGTGCTGCTCGGCGCTCTTGGCGATCACCGCACCGCCGACCACATCGCTGTGACCGTTGATGTATTTTGTCGTCGAATGCACCACGAAATCGGCGCCGAACGCGATAGGCGTCTGCAGCGCCGGCGACAGAAAGGTGTTGTCGACCACGGTCAGTGCGCCGACGGCGTGCGCGGCTTCGATCACGAAGCGCAGATCGGTGATGCGCAGCAGCGGGTTCGACGGGGTTTCGATCCATACCACCGCCGGCTTTTCCGCCAATACCTCGGCCAGCGCGCGCGGGTCGGTGAAATCAATCGTCGACAGCTCGAACGCGCCCTTGTTCGCCAGCGCATTGAACAGCCGCCAGCTGCCGCCATAGGCATCGTGTGGCACTACCAGCCGCTGGCCCGGCTTCAGCAGCGCGTGCAGCAGCAGCGTGATCGCGGACATGCCGGTCGACGTGACCACCGCGCCGGCACCGCCTTCGAGATCGGCCAGCGCATCGGCCAGAAGATCCCGGGTTGGGTTGCCGCTGCGGGTGTAGTCGTACTGTCGCTTCTCGCCGAAACCGGCAAAGCTGAAATTGGAAGACAGCACCAGCGGCGGCGTCACCGCGCCGAATGCAGTATCGCGGTCGATGCCGGCGCGGACCGCATTGGTCGCGGCGCGCGCTGCACGGCGGCGCGG
>JANLSB010000094.1:0-5074 GCA_031362125.1 Lysobacterales bacterium
TTCGCATTCACCTTCGTTGAATCTTGCATTGCGTAGGGTGGAGTAAGCGCAGAACAACTCCACCATAAAAACGCATCTTTGGCACCGATCATCAAGCGTCGCGATGGTTCTTTGGCGGGGTTGCGCTGCGCTTACTCCACCCTACTCGCTGCGCGAAATTCGTGGGGATACCTCAAACCAAGGCGCACCCTATGAATTCATCCGTTCGCGAACCCTTCCCGCGTCAGATTGATCGACTCCCCATCGGTACACACCACATCATCCTCGATCCGGATCCCGCCGTACGGCTTGAACGCGGCAACACGATCCCAATTCACGCTCGGGCCAAGACCTTTGTCCTTGAGCGCGTCGAGCAGCATGTCGATGAAATAAATACCCGGCTCGATAGTGACGACCATGCCTGGCCCGAGAACGCGGGTGAGGCGCAGATACGGATGGCCGTCGGGTTTGCCGATGGTGCCGCCGCTGTCGGAGGCGGCGAAGCCGGCGACGTCGTGCACCTGCAGGCCGATGCCGTGGCCGATGCCATGCGGGAAGAACGCGCTGCTGACGCCGGTTTCGACGGCGACTTCCGCCGGGACATTGATCAGATCGAAATCGCGCAGGATGTTGGCGAGTGCGAGATGCGCGTCGAGATGGATGGTCTTGTAGTCGGTGCCTGCGCGCACCTGCGCGCACATCTTCAGTTGCGCGGCGTCGACCGCGTCGATCATCGCCTTGAATTCGCCGCCGGGGTCGGCGGCGTAGGTGCGGGTGATGTCGCTGGCGTAGCCGCGGTGGCTGCCGCCGGCGTCGATCAGAAAACTGCGCACCGGGCGCGGCGCCTGACGGTCGCGGTCGGTGTAGTGCAGCACGGCGCCGTGTTCATTGAGCGCGATGATGTTGTTGTACGGCAGGTCATTGGCGTCCTGGCGCGCGGCCTGACAGTACGCAAGATGGATGCCGAATTCGCTGGCACCGCTGTGGAACGCGCGCTCGGCCGCACGATGACCGCGCACGCCGACGCGGGTGGCTTCGCGCATCATCTCGATTTCGTACGCCGTCTTGTAGGCGCGGTGATAATGCAGATAGTCGAGCACCGTTTGCGGATTGTTCGGCGCGAACGCGCCGTACTGGCCCAGGGCACTCTGCGCCTCGCCGAGGGTCGCGCAGCGTCCGGCGTTCTTCGGCAGGTATTGCTTGGCATCGTCGGGCTTGCGGATGATGTGGATGTCGCAGTGCTCGGCCCAGTCGCCGTTCGGCGCCTGCGGCACCACGTGCCAGTAGTCGTGCGGCTGCAGATAAATGACTTTCGGGCGCTCGCCCGGTGTGTAGATCAGCCAACTACCGGGCGTATTGGTCAGCGGCAGCCAGGCTTTGAAATGCGGGTTGACCGCATACGGGTAATCGCGATCGTCGAAGACCTGATAGTGCTGCGTGCCGCTGGGCACGACCAGATGATCGAAGCCGCCGCGCGCGAGCGCTTCGTCGGCGCGCGCGCGCTGGGTGGCAAGATGGTCGGCATACAGGCGGGAGAGATCTGCGGACATGATGGTGCGCTCGGCATGGATTCGGAGAAAGTTCGGCGGAACACTCGTGGAACACGGCGCATGGCTCGGCGCGGGGCCTGGCGCGAATTCTGCGGCAAACGGCGTACATGGCAACACGCTTCGCGGAATCGGTTCAGCGGCGCGTCGGCCACATCATCATGGCCTCAGTCGTAATGGGATCCCGGCTCATCGACCCAGCCATGCAGTCGCTCGCGATGCGCATCGGCGAGCGAGATGAAGCGGAAACCGGCCCACGACTGCCCGGGAGAACTGGCGCGATCGAGCCACAGCAGATGCGCACCGACTTCGATGTCGGCGCCATCGATGCCGGGCAATCGGAAACGGAACTGGTACAGCGCGTCCTCGGTCAACGGCACACTCGCCATCAGCAGCATGCCGCCCTCGGACAGATTGCCGATACGGCCGGCGATTTCCTCGGTCATCACGTCGCTCACCAGTACGGTCTCGGCGACTTTCCGCCGCGGCGAACGACGATGTTCTTTGCTGCTCATCATGCGCTTCCTTTTGGCGGCAGCTCGGCGGATTCGTCGCCGATCAGACCAGGATAGGGCTCCACAGGCGCATTGCGCGGCTCGGCGGTGGGCACGGAACGTACGTAGGTGTCATTGGCAGCCTTGGGCGCATCCTCAATGGGTGCAGCAGGGCCTGAACGCACGGCGATATCGGTCTGGATGCCGGGCTCATCGTCATGGTGCTGATCTTCGCGACGGCCGGTGAGGCTGCGCAGTGCATTCATCGCGGCGTGCCACGCGCGATCAACCAGGCCAGCGCGCTGCAAGGTGACGACGCGTACCTGGTCCTTGGCCATCATCCGTGCAAGGCTGTCGAGCGAGTGCTCGCCGATGCGCTGACCGCGCTGGTTGACGAACAGCGCGTTGTCGGTAACCGGGCTGAACCATGACATGCGGCGGCGGACCACTTCGCCCTGTTGATTGGTGACGAATTCCATCCAAGTGCCGAACGGCAGCAGACGCAGCTGTTCGTAGCACTCCTGCTCATGCGGCGAGCGCGCAGGCAGGTCGGGCTTGCGCGCTTTGTGCGAGTCCTCGCCCAGGCGCACGCGCGCCTTGAGCTTCATCGTCAGTTCGGTCCGCGACTCGCCGTCCTCCTCGTCGCGCACGTTGGTGGACAGACGCTTGGCGATGACCTCGGCTTCGTCCTCGTGATACCCGACCTGTTTCAGAGCCGCTTCGACGTGCGCCTTCAGCGCAGGATGTTCGGCCTTCGGATCACGATGGGTGCAGGCGGCAACGATCTGGCGAGTGGCGGCGATCTGACGGTTCCACTCCTCCGAACCTTCGCCGTGGCGCAGGAACGTCAGGGTCAGCACATCGGCCCAGGCCTGATTCAACAGCGCGCGCGTGAATTTTGGCAGCGGCGCTTCGCCGATGGTCTCGACGAGCACCTGTTCGGCGCGAAGTTTGGCGGCTTCCAGTTTTTCCTTGCCGCGCGCAGCTTCGACGTGACGCCGTTCGAGCGTTTCAGCGCGCCGCACCTGGGTGTCGATGTGCGCCTGCAGCTGTTTGTTGCTCTGCTCGAAGACTTCGAGGTTGCCGTCGTAGTTCTTGACCGCGTGGGTCACGGCCTGCTGCAACGGTGCCAGCAGTTGCGGGTCGAAGTCGTCCTCGGCCAGCCATTTCGCGGCGGTTTCGGACACGGTACTGAGCAATTGACGCGCAGGATGGTTCGGACGCACGAAGAAGGCGCGATCCTGCAGCGCGACGCGCAGCAGCGTGAGCTGCATGCGCTTGACCAGTGCAGCGGCGGGTGCATCGTCGCGGATTTCCCGCTGCAGATGGTTGTAGAGCAGTCCGACCAGATCGAAGGTGTCGCTGTCGCTCGGCGCCAGATCCACCGGCTTGCCGTACTGCTGCCGCGCCTGTGCCAACAGCGATTGTTTGATGTCGGCGATGTTCGGTACGTCGCCACCCGACATGGGATCGGCATCCATCCGGCTGAGCGTCTGCAACAGGTCGCGGGTCGCGATCATGCGCTCAGGCCGCTGGCTGGGCGGAATCGGATTATGCCGCTCGGCCTCGGCACGTCGACGCGAGAGCAGTTGCTGCAGATCGTGGAACGCCGCCTGTTCATTGGCCGCCGCCGGGCTGGGCATCGGCTGGCCCATCCAGGTGGTGTGCGGGCGGTTGGCGTCGTAGCCGTCGTAGCCCGCAGCCCCCTGCATGCCATCGCTGCCGGGCTCCGCAGGCATCCCAGCGCCATCAGCGCCAGACCGACCTGACATCCCGGGGCTGCCTCCCGCCGCAGAATGACCCGACATCCCGCCTGATGCGCCCCGTGCTTGCCCGCCACCCGCGCGCGACCCGCCGGATCGCACCCCCGGCGAACCCGGCTTGCGCGCATCCGCGTCCGCATCGGCGGCGTCGCTGTCGTTCTCGCCGTCGGCCTCGCTGCCGCCGTCGCTTGCGGCGCGTGTCCGCATCGGCACGTAAGTCAGGCCCGGCAGAACGCCCTCTTCGATCAGCAGCGCATCCAGCTTCTCGCACAATGCCAGGTAGTGCACCATCACCCGTCGGTCGAAGATGCGATAGAACAACAACCGCGCACCGTGATCCAACTGCATGCTTTCGGTGGCATGACGGATGGCGCGGCACAGCGCCTGGGGACTCAGCGGAACGCGTTCGCTGTCGAGCGCAGGCGCTGCGGCAAGCACACCGAAACGCTGACCCAGCAGATGCAGCACCAGATTGGCGCGGGATTCCTGGCGCGAAGCGATCGCATGCAGCACCGCGCCCTCGTCCATGACCGATTCATCGACCAAGCTGAGATTGCGGAAATTCACCATCGGCACGACGGTCGGCGCTGGACGCGACTGCTCCGAGAAGAGCATCGGCTTGCGGATCCCCGCCAGCCCCGACTCCACCAGTTGCATGAAGCGCGGCACCAGATCGTGCCGGTTCAAACGCAGCACCCGCAGGGTGTGCAGGTAATCGGTCTCACCGGCGCCAGTGGTACTGACGCGATCGGCGAGACGGAACAACTCCTCCTCGAACTCGGTCAAGGCGGCGGCGAGATTGCGTTCCTGCTCCTCGCTGAACAGCGCGAGCGCGCGCTCGAGCGTGCGACGCACGCGGCGGGGCAATCCGGCAGATGCCAAGGTCCTTGGCGCAGCGTGGTCCTGGGTGTCGGTGGGCGAAGCCATCTCAGCCTGTCGAAGTGCGACGGTAGCCGCATTTCTTAACATGTTCGGCCCTCGCGAGCCAACTGCTGCGCAGCAACAAGCCCCATTGCTGCCGGAGGTCCAGGGTCATTCGCTGACAGAATCCGCTTTCAGGAAGAGGGAAATCACATCGTTGGCAAAGCGCAGACCGGATTCGGTGGGTACGATCCGCGTGCCGTCCCGCGACAGCCATCCGTGCGCGATTGCGCGACCGAGCGGTGCCTCGATAGCCGCATGGGACAAGCCGGTGCGGGCCTCGAAATGGTCCATCGCGAAGCCCTCGCGCAGTCGCAGGGCATTCAGCATGAACTCGAACGGCCGCTCTGCCGGGACGATGAAGGTGTCC
>JANLSB010000098.1:0-3602 GCA_031362125.1 Lysobacterales bacterium
GAAGCGCATCTGTATCCGCAGTTGGACGAATACGAAAGCACCGCAACGATCACCGGCATCTACAGCCTCAATCCGCAGACCGGGCAGGTATCGATCCTCAATCACACGCCGAGCGGCGCGTTCTCGCCCTTCATCGACAGCTACGGACGGATCATCTTCACCCGCTGGGATCACCTGCAGCGCGACCAGCAGGCGGACGCCGGCGCCAACGGCGCGTTCAACTATGCCAGCGAGGCTGCGAATGCAGCGAAGCTCACCCAGTCAGAAGCGTTTCCGGAATCGCGTCTGGGCATGACCAGCCCGTACGGCAATGTCAGAGGGTTCACCTACAACCTGTTCACGCCGTGGGAGATGAAGCAGGACGGCACCGGCGAACTCTCGTTGAACCACATCGGCAGACACGAGCTGTCGTTCGGCTATCTGAGCAAGTCCTTCGACGGCGATGCGTCGCTGCAGGAGTTCAGCAACGAAGCGATCATCACCAACCGCAAGCGGATCGGCGACGACGCCGGCATTTTCCATATCCGCGAAAGTCCGCAGACTCCCGGGACCTACTACGGGATCTATGCACGCGAGTTCGGCACGCTCACATCCAATCAGATCGTGCGCTTCATCGGCGCACCCGGCCTGAACCCCGAGCGGATGGCGATCGTCGACGCCTCCGCGCCCGAAGCGAACGGCAGCCTGGCCGGCGGGCGTTTCCGCAATCCGCTGCCATTGACGACCGGACAGATGGTGGCGTCCTACACCGCGAGCCCCACCGTGCAGGACGGCGTCCAGTTCCGTCTGCACCAACTGGCGACCGACGGCAACGGCCTGTTCACCGCCGGCACACCGCTGACCACAGGCATCAACAAGACCGTGTCCTGGTGGAGCCCCGATGTGAAGCTGACCTTCAGCGGCCCGCTGTGGGAACTCGAAGCGGTCGAGATCGTCGCCAGAGCACGCCCTGTCGCCGCTACGTCGCGGATCGAAGCGATCGAGAAAACCGTGCTCGACGAAGAACAGGTCGATGAGCGCATGCTCCGCGAATGGATGAAGGCGAACCAGCTCGCGCTGATCGTGACCCGCAACCAGACCAGCCGGGACCGGGCCGATCGCCAACAGCCGTTCAACCTTCGCATTCCATCGGGCCTGAAGACCACCGGCGACAGCGGACGCATCTACGACATCGCGCACTACCAGATCTTTGAAGCCGATCAGGTCCGCGGCTACAACAGTTTCCGCTCGGGCCGGCGCCCGATTGCGCAGCCGATCGCCACTTCGAAGAATCCAAGCAATCCATCGGGGCCGCCGAGCAGCGTGAAGATCGCGGCCGATGGTTCGACTGCCGCATTCGTTCCGGCGAATCGCGCATTGACCTGGCAAACCACGGATGCCAGCGGCGCGGCGATCGTGCGCGAACGCATCTGGGTGACGATGCAGCCGGGAGAAATCCGTACCTGTGCGGGGTGCCACGGCGAGAACACGAAGAATCAGGCCGGCCAGTTGGCCCCGGTCAACAAGCCGGAGGCGTTGCGGGAACTCATGCGCTACTGGAAGCAGAACCTTGCTCCGATCGAACGCAACGGTTCACGCTCACGGCTTCGTGCCCGAACGACACAGACATCGATGATCGCGTCGAGCCCGTCGTCGACAGCGGCGGATGACTTGAACGTGCCCATGCGGCTTCGGGAATACCCGAACCGGGAACGCATACGGAGATAGCAGACTGTTGAAAAACAGCCTGGTAGCGCAGCCAGGGAAGGCTGCGACGGCGAAGCAAGCGCGCAAGCGATGGATGATTCGGCGCTATGCGCCTCATCCTTCGCTCCGCTCAGGGCCAGCTTCGCTGTTCAGCCTCGCACGGGAGGCTGTCGTCTAGCGCGCGTCCGGACATGTGCCGGACACGCGACTTGAATGCGCCGGCAGGAGCCGGCGCAAACAGCGAAGCTGGCCCCGAAGGGGCGAGCCACTGGGATGCGGCGAGTCAAAACGCACACGAAGTGCGTTTTTCAACAACCTGACAGGTCTGCGTGTGTGTTTCGATAAACGGCTATTCGTCATCGGGCCAGCGGATGGCCGAAGACGATGCAGAGGACTTCTTCGGCATCGGCGCACCAGACACCGCAATCCAGACCTTGAGCGCGTCGACAGTCGCGGCCACATCGTGCACGCGCAGCAGCTTCGCACCGCGTTGCGCGGCGATGAGATGCGCGGCCAGCGAGCCGTGGACGCGGTCATGCGGGTCCTCGCGGCCGGTGAGTTCGCCGATCGTGCGTTTGCGCGAGAGTCCGGCCAGCAGCGGCACACCGAGATCGGTGAAGCGTTCGAGCTGCGCGAGCAGCGCCAGATTGTGCGCGGTGGTCTTGCCGAAGCCGAAGCCGGGATCGACCACGATCCTTTTTTTCGGAATGCCCGACATCTCGGCGGCGAAGATGCGCTCGGCGAGAAAGCGGTGCACGTCGGCGACGACATCATCGTAGTCGGGCGCCGCCTGCATCGAACGCGGTTCGCCCAGCATGTGCATCAGCACCACCGGCACACCGAGTTCCGCAGCGGCATCCAGCGCACCCTCGCGACGCAGCGCGTACACGTCATTGATCATGCCGGCACCGGCGGCGACCGCCGCGCGCATCACCTCGGGCTTGGAGGTATCGATGCTGATCGGCAGCGTCGTTTCCTTCGCAAGCCGCTCAATGACCGGAATCACCCGACGCAACTCCTCATCGAGCGAAACATCCTCAGCACCCGGGCGGGTGGATTCGCCGCCGATGTCGAGGATATCCGCACCCTCTTCCGCAAGCCGAAGCGCATGCGCCACGGCCGGATCGACGGCCGCGTATTCACCGCCATCGGAAAACGAATCCGGGGTGACGTTGACGATACCCATCACACACGGACGGTCGAGCACGAGTCGGCGGCCGGCACAGTCGAGCTGAGGCGAGAGATCGAACATGTTGTCTTATCCGTATCGCGAAACGGTCAAGATAAGCGAAAGCCCCCTTTAGTAATGGGGGCGCGCGTCAGCGCGGGGAATTGGAGATCACTAAGCGGGGCCCATGGTTTGCGGCGCAAACCATGGGGCGTCAGCGCGAAGGCGATGACGCTAAGTCTGCGCGGCAGGCCCACCGACGAGCGGCGCCGGCGGACGCGCGTCTTCCTTGGGTGGGGTACTGATCCAGCCCATCGGTGGCGGCGGGTCGCGGCCTTCCATGATCGCGTCGATCTGCGGCACGTCGATGGTTTCGTACTCCAACAACAACTTCGCCATCGCGTGCAGTTTGTCGACATTGTCGATCAGGATCCGCGTAGTGCGTGCGTACGCCTTGTCGAGAATGCCGCGCACGACTTCATCGATCCTGCGCGCAGTGTCGTCCGATACGTTCTTGTGCTGGGTCACCGACCGGCCGAGGAACACTTCGTCGTCCTCTTCGCCGGAAGTGATCGGCCCAAGTTCGTTCGACAATCCCCACTTGGTGGCCATGTTGCGGGCCATCTTGGTCGCGCGCTCGATGTCGTTGGACGCGCCGGTGGTGACTTTGTCGTTGCCGAAGATGATTTCTTCGGCGACGCGGCCGCCATAGAGCGAACACAGCATCGATTCGATCGCGGTGCGGTTA
>JANLSB010000286.1:0-2131 GCA_031362125.1 Lysobacterales bacterium
GCGAGATGTGGCTGGCGGTCAGAATGTCTGGCCAGCTGATGCTGCGCTGAGTCAGCAGAAAGCGCGCGCCAACGAAGAAGACCAAGTAGCAAACCAAGAACGCGGCGCTGTAGTTGACCGTTTTTGCCCCAAGCGGTAAGGGCGAAAACGGCATCGCGAAAAGGCCCAGCGCGAACATCACGATGAACCCGGCGTCGCGAGACAACATGACCGAGAACGGTGGGCCGCTGCGCCGCAACAGCAGGATCGGCATCGCAAGCATTAACAGGACCAGCGGCAGTGGAAACCATTCTGCAGGAGCCAGCGCCGACATGAATGGCATCAACAGCATGTAGGTGACGACCAGCACCTTCATTGATGCGCCTTGTGCGCCGGCGATACCACCAGCAATCGGCACGCTGCCCATACCGCCAGTCCGGTCGTCGTCGCCAGTCCGATCGCATGTCCGGCAGCCGACCCCACAGCACCGAAACTTGGCACCAGCAAGGCAGCCAGGGCGCACGCGACAGTCGCACCAAGGGCCGAACTGCGCAAATAGGCCTGAGGCTGCGAAGCAGCCACTAGAAAGACCTGTGCCCACATGCCAGGAGCAAGCGCTGCGAAACTCACTACCAGTATCAGCATCGGCGACCAAGCCTGCCGCTGCGCGGTGGCGAACCAGGTGAAGTAGATGCCAGAGGCGGTGATGACGGCCACGCCGGCAGCGACCGCGATGGCCGCGAGGTATCCTGAAACACGGCGCAGAAAGGTAACCAACGCTGACCGCGATTGTGTAACGATGCGACGACTCAGGTCGGGCAACAGAATCGTCACGACAGGGCTCAGCGCTTCAAGCATCACCATGGCGAGTGTCTTTGCGATGCGGTAGCGGCCAGCCTCGGCGACACCGCCGAACCACGCTGCAATCTGAACATCCAGTTCTCGGTGCACGATCTCGACCAAGCCGGTGCCGTAGTTGCTTAACAGAAGCTTCGACTGGTGCTTTCGGTTGGCAGCGCGCATGGCACGGGGACTTCGAGCGACTGGCGCGCCCAGGCGACGGCAGAGTTGCACGTGCGCCTGAACTGCCTGCACCAAAGCAACAAGTGCTGCGACACCTGCCAATCCAAGCAGCGTCACGGTCGCCGGCCACCCTTCAGACAACCCGACCGCAAGCACGACCAGTTTGAGGATGGCCCCTGCCACGGAATAGATCGCCGCAGTGCGAACGTCACTTATGCAGCGGAATATCGCCAAGCTCGAGAATTTCATCAATGTGTTGCAGCCGTTGTACGTGCCGCACATGACGAACAACAAGCTGCTGGCCTCGGGATGGATCCTTGACACAACGGCGGCAAGCACCAGTGTGGCCGCGAAAGCTGTCAGGTTAAGGAACAGCTCCGTCCGTCGCGACCAAATCACCCACATCCATGCGCCACGATGGCTGCGATCGAGATAGCGCGCCAACTTGGGCGTCAGGAACTCGTGAATCCGCGGCTCGAACAGCAGATACACCACCTTCGTACCGCTGAGCGCAATCGCCAAACTGCCGAACTCCTGCGACGACATCGCCGCCGCGAACGACAGAACGATGATGAGTTCTGCACCGGTTCCGGCAATCGTCTGCAGCAGTTGCCAAGCAGCGTTGCGCTTCAGCGATGCGCCCATCGCGCCCACTTAGCCTGCCAGAACGTTTCGAAGGTGCTTCAGAGACGGCAAGGCGCCGCCTCGGCGGTGAATCAGGTGATGCCGTGCCGGCATGTAGAGCTTGGTGGTCTCGTACTCGACAAACGCGTCTGCCAAATCGCTGCGCACAAAGTACGCATTAGCACCGGACAACCCGCATGCAACGAGGCGGTATTGCCCCTGCAACTGGTCCACGAACACCTGAAGGCTGGACCCATAGTAGTCGTCTCCGACCCATCCGTGCACCGGGTCGTACGCAACCGACAACTTGAGAGGAGGCGGGAACTTACCGTTGTACTCAACCACGAGAGCGCGCGGCTTCGTCACCGTTAGAATCTGACCAAGGACTACCGAGTCGTTGCCATCGATGTCAAGACACAACAATTCCAGCGTACCACCCAGGCGCGCGACCCCGCCCCGCATCGAGTCAGCGATGTTGTCGCGAGAAAAGAACATCTGGTGCACC
>JANLSB010000301.1:0-3107 GCA_031362125.1 Lysobacterales bacterium
GCGCGGCAGCGCATCGACGAGCCGCATCCGCCGCGGCAGAAAGATCGGATCGATGCTCTGACGCAGGGTGTCGAGGATCATGGCTTCGTTCAGCCCGGGCGCGACCGCGAGCGCGGCGATGCGACGCACACCGGTGACCGCACAGGGGTCGAGCTGCAGCATCACGCCGTCGATCACGCCGGGCACCGACTGCAGGCGCCGGGTGAGGTCGCCCAGCGACGCGCGTTTGCCGGCGATCTCCAGCAGATCCGACTGCCGCCCGCACAGCTGGAACTTCCCCTCTCCGCGCAATTCGACCAGATCCGCCAGCGCCACCGGCGCGGGCAAATGCGGCGCGGACACCAGGGTGCCGTCGGGCTGCGGCTGCAGTTGGACCCCGGAGAAGCTCTGCCACAAGTCGTCGCGTGCAGTGCGTCGATGGGCGATGACGCAGGTTTCGGTGGAGCCGAACATCTCCCGCACTTCGCATCCGAAACGCTGCTCGGCGGCAGCGGCAAGCGTCTGCGGCAGCGGCGCGGTGGCGGTCACGATTCCCGCGAGCGGCGGCAGGACGATGCCGGATTCAAGCAGCGCACGCAGATGCACCGGGGTGGTGACCAGCAGCGCCGGCGCGACAGCATTGGCAAGGGCGCGGGCAACGTCTTCCGGGAAAAACGGACGGCCGCCATGCACTGAGGCCGGGGCCAGCAAGGGCAGCAGTACCGACAGCTCCATCCCGTACATATGCTGCGGCGGCACGGTCGCGACGATCGGCACGACATCACCCTGCGGCCAGAGATCGCGCAGTACGGCGATGTTCTGCGCGGTGCTGATGCGCAGACTGTCCCAGGTTTTCGGATTGGGTTTGGGCGTGCCGGTGCTGCCCGAGGTGAAACCGATCATCGCCAACGCGTCGGCGTCGACCTCGGGCCAAGAGCCCTCATGCCTGGGCAGACGCTCTGGCAACGCGTGCAGTTGCGGCGGTGCCGGGGAAAGACGCACATCGGCGATGCAATAACTGTCGGGATACTGCCGGCGCACATCATCAATCGCGGCGGCTGTCCGCGAGGGTGGCAGCAGATTGACCTGCCCACGGACTGCGGCGGCGCAGAATGCGACCAGAAACCGATAGCGGTCTTCGCAGAGGTTGATCGCGCAGGCCGCCGCCGGCAGACCTGCTGCAACCCCACGGACTTCGGCGAGGAAGGTCTCGACGGTGACTTGACCGAGGCCATCGAAGGCGAAACTGCGGCCCGCAGGCCCCTCGGCGAGCGCCACCCAACGCGGCGATGGCGCCTGGGACGATGCCCCTGCGCCCCCGATTTCAATCACTGCCGACATATCGTTCGCTTGCTCCCGCCGATGCTGCTCAGGCACCAGAGTGTGCCTGCCCCAGCCTTAGCTTACGCTGGGCACCCCGACCGCCTCAAATCGACGCCCCTTGCTGAACCGTCATGCATTCGGCCCCGTGCACTGCGCCTGGTGGCCCTGGCGCCGGGGCGACCACGCCGAAGCGCAGGTGCGCGCATGGCTCGGCGTGGTCTGGGAACAGGACCCGAAGACACTCGTACTGACCCGCGACGCCTACGGCCGGCCGCATCTGGACAGCGGATCGCATCACATCGACCTCAACTGGAGCCACAGCGGCGACTGGCTGATCGCCGCCTGCGCCGAGGGCGCCCGGGTCGGTGTCGACATTGAACTGCTGCGCCCACGGCCGAAGGCATTGGCATTGGCGCGGCGCTTTTTCGCCCCAGCGGAGACCGCATGGCTAAGCGCGCTGGCCGATGATCCGGCGGCGCTGCAGCACGCCTTCACCCGATTGTGGTGCGCGAAGGAAGCCGTATTGAAAGCCCACGGCCGCGGACTGTCCTTCGGGCTGGAGAAACTGCGATTCGACCTCGATATCGATGCCGGGCCGCAACTGGTCGCCTGCGATAGCGCACTGGGTGTCCCCGAGGACTGGCAGTTCAAAGCGTGGTCTCCGGCACCGGGGTATCTGGCGACGTTGGCGTGGCGGGCTGTTGTGGGAGGGGCTTCAGCCGGGCCCAGGTAGACATTGGTCGACGACGACATCCGAGCCGTGCCCACGGCCGGTGGAAATGAAACGATCACGGCTTCGTATATTCAAAGCGAATGCGATCGGGGCTGAAGCCCCTCCTACAGCCCCTCCCAAAAAAAACACCTCCGGCATAATTCCGGGCATGAGCACCCACGACCTTCCCGCCGCCGCCCGCAATGACCTGGATGCCGGCCTGCTGGCGTTGCACCTCGACCCCGCGCTGGCCGAGCCGCTGGCGCGCTACCTCGCCCTGCTGCTGCGCTGGAATGCCACCTACAATCTCACTGCGATCCGCGACCCGCGCGAGATGGTGACCAAGCATTTGCTGGACTCGCTCGCGATGGCGCCGTTCGTCACGTCGGTGCCGGCCTTGGCGGACCTCGGCACCGGGGCGGGATTGCCCGGCATCCCGCTGGCGATCGCGGTACCCGGGCTGCGGGTGACCCTGGTCGAATCCAACGGCAAGAAGGCGCGGTTCATGCGCGAAGCGATCCGGACGCTGGGCTTGTCCAATGCCGAAGTGGCCGAATCGCGGATCGAAGCGCTGGACCGTCCGGGTGAATTCATGGCGATCACTGCCCGTGCTCTGGCAACGCTGCCGCAGATTCTCAGCCTTGGCGGGCACCTGCTGGCCGCCGATGGCGTGTTGCTCGCGATGAAGGGCGTCCGCCCCGACGACGAGATCGCGGAGCTGCCCGTCGGCTGGGCGCTGCGCGGGATCCACGCCTTGGCCGTCCCCGGTCTGGACGCAGATCGGCATCTGGTGATGGTCGGCAGGACGGATGCGGCCGTCGACTGACAGCAGCACGGCCCGTCAGCAGGCATAATCTGCGGTTCGGCCCGCGCCGCAATCGGCACGGGCACCCCGGCTTGCACCGACCACCCGAGACTTCCGGACCCCTCCATGGCCCGCATCATCGCCATTGCCAACCAGAAAGGCGGCGTCGGCAAGACCACCAGTGCGGTCAATCTCGCCGCCGCGCTGGCGCTCGCGCCCAAGCGCGTGCTGCTGGTCGATCTCGACGCCCAAGGCAACGCCACGATGGGCAGCGGCATTGAAAAAAAC